>ONUI01000198.1 GCA_900320995.1 uncultured Eubacteriales bacterium | reverse complement strand
GGAGCAGGGCATCTTCCAACTCTATCCCGAAGAGAAGAAGCGTTACTACGTCAAAGTCCCGGTATTCTCGTTCCAGAAGATCAAGGGTCTGGACGCTTACCTCAGCCCCGAGATGAAGTCGACCGGTGAAGCCATCGGTTATGATAAAAAGCTGTCAAGAGCCATGTACAAGGCGCTCGTCGCGGCAGGCACCAAGGTGCAGAACTACGGTACCGTTATCGTTACCCTCGCCGACGAGGATAAGGAAGAGGCGGTTCCGCTGGTACGCCGTTTCTACAACCTCGGCTTCAACATCGAGGCGACCGATCTGACCGCCAAGGTCATGCGCGCGAACGGCATCAAGACCCGCAAGCTGGGTAAGATCAGCGAGGGCAGCACCGAGATCCTCGACGCGATCCGCGCCGGCTACGTCAGCTATGTTATCAACACGCGTGCTATCATGTCGGGCGTTCACTATGAGGACGGCACCGCCATCCGTCAGACGGCTGTCGAGAACGGCGTGACCATCTTTACATCATTAGATACCGTTCGTGTCCTGCTCGATGTCCTCGAGGAGACCACGCTGACGATCTCGACGATCGACGCCTGACGCGCGCGTCAGAGTAAATCCGGCTTATCCTCCGCCCCCTCTGACGAGGGGGTTGGGGGAGAGATAACGAAGCGTAACAGTAGAGATTTTTGATTGACTCAATATTGCGCAAAATCACCATTGCACATGGTATTGAGTCAGATGTTATCGCTCCGTTATTATGTTGCGTTATCTCTCCCTCAGTCACCTTAATGGTGACAGCTCCCTCGTCAGAGGGAGCCAAATAAACGCACTGCTCCTGTTTTAGGAAGGTGAACCAATGCAAGATTCGATTTTTACCATCATTGAAAATAAAAGAATTGCGAAGGATGTATACAAAATGCTCCTGCGCGGCGATACCTCGGCGATCATCAACGCCGGGGAATTCGTCAATATACAGCTTGACGGCTTTTATCTGCGCCGTCCGATCTCCGTCTGTGATGTGGAGGGCGATGTGCTCACCCTGATCTACAAGGTCGTCGGCAAGGGTACTCTGGCGATGAGCGAAATGCCCGAAGGCACCGAGCTGCGGATTTTGACGGGGCTCGGCAACGGTTATGATCTGACGCCCGCGGGTGAATATCCGCTGCTGGTCGGCGGCGGCGTCGGCGTACCGCCGATGTACCTGCTCGCCAAAAGATTATTGGCACAGGGGAAGAAGGTCAGCGTCGTGCTGGGCTTCAATACCGCGGACGAGGTCTTTTATGAGGATGAGTTCAAGGCGCTCGGCTGTGAGGTACAGGTCACGACCGTCGACGGTTCTCACGGCGTGAAGGGCTTTGTCACCGACGCGCTGCCCGAGCGGTATACCTACTTCTACACCTGCGGCCCGATGCCGATGTTCAGGGCTTTGAACAAGGCGGTCAAAACCTCGGGTCAGTTCAGCTTTGAGGAGCGCATGGGGTGCGGCTTCGGCGCCTGCATGGGCTGTTCCTGCAAGACCCTCACCGGCAACAAGCGCATCTGTAAGGATGGCCCGGTGCTGAAGAAGGAGGAGATCATATGGACAGACTGAGCGTCAACCTGTGCGGGATCAAGCTCGATAATCCCGTGATCCCCGCCTCAGGCACCTTCGGATACGGCTATGAGTTTGCCGAGATCTACGATATCAACTGTCTGGGAACGTTCTCGTTCAAGGGAACGACAAAGGATCCCCGCTTCGGCAATCCCACTCCGCGTATCGCGGAATGTACCGCGGGCATGATCAACGCTGTCGGACTGCAAAATCCCGGCGTGGACAAGGTCATCGCGGAGGAGCTGCCCAAGCTGAAAGCGCGTTTTCATAAGCCCGTGATGGCGAATGTCAGCGGCTTTTCGGTCGAGGACTACGCCTACACCTGCGAGCGACTCGACAAAGAGGAGCAGGTCGGATGGCTGGAGGTCAACGTCAGCTGTCCGAACGTTCACGGCGGCGGTATGAGCTTCGGCACTAATCCCGAGGCGGCGGCTGAGGTGACAAGGGCAGTCAAAAAGGTGACGACAAAGCCCGTCATCATCAAGCTCAGCCCGAACGTTACCGATATCGTCAGCATCGCCAAGGCGTGTGAAGAAGCCGGCGCGGACGGTATCAGCCTGATCAATACCCTGCTCGGCATGCGGATCAATCTGCGGACGAAGCAACCGATCATCAGGAATACAATGGGCGGCTTTTCGGGTCCGGCGATCTTCCCCGTGGCGTTGAGGATGGTGTATCAGGTCGCTCACGCGGTGAGCATCCCCGTCGTCGGAATGGGCGGCGTGAGCACCGCGGAGGACGTCATCGAAATGATGCTCGCCGGCGCAACGGCTGTCGAAGTCGGTGCACAGAATTTAGTCAACCCCACGGCGTGTAAGGAGATCATCGAGAACCTCCCTGCCGTGATGGATCAATATCATATCAATAGATTAAACGAAATCATAGGAGGCGTTAAGAATGGGTAAGGACGTAATCGTAGCCTGCGATTTTTCCAGCGCGGAAGCTACCTTCAACTTCCTCGACAAGTTCGAGAACGAGGCACGTAAGCCCTTCGTTAAGATCGGTATGGAGCTGTATTATGCGGAGGGTCCGTCCATCGTGCGCGAGATCAAGCGCAGAGGACACAAGATCTTCCTCGACTTAAAGCTTCACGACATCCCTAACACCGTCATGAAAGCGATGCGTGTATTGAGTGAGCTCGATGTGGATATCACTAATCTGCATGCCGCCGGTACCAAGGCGATGATGCAGGCGGCGTTAGAGGGACTGACCCGTCCCGACGGCAGTCGTCCTCTGCTGATCGCGGTGACCCAGCTGACCTCCACCGACCAGCAGGCGATGGAAAATGATCTGCTGATCAAAGAACCGATCGATCAGGTGGTCATGCACTATGCAAGGAACGCAATGGAGAGCGGTCTTGACGGCGTGGTATGCTCTCCGCTGGAAGCGGGTAAGGTGCACGAGACCTGCGGTCACAGCTTTTTGACCGTCACCCCGGGCGTGCGTTTTGCGGACGGCGATATCGGCGACCAGAAGCGCGTGATGACCCCTAAGGCGGCAAAGGCGATCGGCTCCGACTATATCGTTGTCGGCAGACCGATCACCGCGGCAAAGGATCCCGTCGCGGCATACAGAAGATGTGTGGAAGAATTTGTTGGCTGACGCCGGTGAATGTGAAAAGGCTCCCTTTCCTAAGGTACCCCCGTTGGGGGAATGTCCGAAGGACAAAAGGTACCCCCGTTGGGGGAATGTCCGAAGGACAAGGGGAGATTCCCCTGTTAGGGGAAATGTCCGCAACGCGGACAAAAGGGTCGGCTGTCTTCGCAGAAGAAGCCGTTTCCGGCGAGGAAGCTGTCACCGCAGGTGACTGAGGGTTGATACCTGCACTCTATGGAACTGACATCACATTACACATGACAACCCTCCGACCTCGCCTTGCGGCGAGCCCACCTCCCTTAGGAAAGGGAGGCTTTGAAAGGAGAATTTTATGGAACTGAATATTAAAATCGCAAAGGATTTATTAAAGGTAAAGGCGGTATTCTTCCGCCCTGAGGAGCCGTTCACATGGGCGAGCGGCATCAAAAGCCCTGTCTACTGCGACAACCGCCTGACCCTTTCAGACACGGATGTTCGCACCGATGTTGAGACCGGGCTCGCGAGCCTGATCAAAGAGAATTACCCCGAGGTCGAGGTGCTGATGGGTACCTCCACCGCCGGTATCGCTCACGCAGCAATCACCGCTCACCTGATGGGTCTGCCGATGGGCTATGTCCGCTCCGGTCACAAGGATCACGGCAGACAGAACCAGATCGAGGGCAGACTCGAAAAGGGTCAGAAGGTCGTCGTCGTCGAGGATCTGATCTCCACCGGCGGTTCCGTGCTCGAGGTCGTCGATGTGCTCCGTGAGGCGGGCGCCGAGGTGTTGGGCATCGTGTCCATCTTCACCTACGGTATGCAGAAGGGTCTTGACCGTCTGGCTGCCGCCGAAGTCAAAAACATCTCGCTGACCAACTTCGACGTGATCGCGAAAGTCGCCGCCGAGGATGGCTACATCAAACCCGAGGACGTTGAAAGACTCATCAAATTCCGCAACAATCCCTCCGACGAGAGCTGGATCGGAGGACAAGCATGAGGTCTGTTCTCGATATCGTCGATCTGTCTGTCGACGAGCTGCAGGAGCTCATGCAGACAGCCTGCGACATCATTGACAATCCCGAAAAGTATCAGGAGGTCTGCCGGCACAAGAAGCTCGCGACCCTGTTCTTTGAACCCTCCACCCGTACCCGCCTGAGCTTTGAGGCGGCGATGTACGAGCTGGGCGGCAACGTGATCTCGGTATCCTCCGCGAACAACAGCTCCGCGGCAAAGGGTGAATCCGTCGCCGATACCGCCAAGACCGTGTCCTGCTACGCGGACATCATCGCGATGCGCCACCCGAAGGAGGGTGCGGCGATGGTAGCCGCCGCAGCCGCGTCCATCCCGGTCATCAACGCCGGTGACGGCGGTCATAATCATCCGACCCAGACGCTCGCCGATCTTTTGACGATCTATCGCGAGAAGGGAAAGATGGATAATCTGACCATCGGTCTGTGCGGCGACTTGAAATTCGGCAGGACCGTCCATTCACTGATCAATGCGATGTCGCGTTACGAAGGCTCACGGTTTGTGCTTATTTCTCCTGAAGAATTAAAAGTACCGAGCTACGTCAAAAAGGACGTTCTCCAGCGCAAGCGGATCCCGTATTT
>ONUI01000151.1 GCA_900320995.1 uncultured Eubacteriales bacterium | reverse complement strand
GTTAGGCTGGCTGATCAGCGCCGCGATCACGGCGGTCTTCTCCATTGCGATCAATATGTTCGGAACAAGAAAGGTTAAGAATCTCAAACTGACTGACGTTTGATAACCGACAGAAAATATAAGAGCGCCGCAAGCTGATTGATCTCAGCTTGCGGCGATTTTATTTTATGATATCAATTTGATCTCCGAACATCATTCATTCCGCTGAAAATCCCACAGGCTGAGCTGTTCGAACGGCTCCTTTTCTTCGAATCGGCGCAGATAGGCGAAGATCTCGTCGTTATCGTGCATGATCCCGTTTTGCTCGCAGGTGTGATGAAACAGCTGCATCAGCTCATCACTGCGCGGACTCGGAACCTCATAGCGGTCTCCAAACTCCCTGATATAACGCTCTTTCAATCCGGGAAAATGCCGGTCGAGCTGACGATAGAAATACTCGCGGCTGCCGTCGCGAAGCGTCAGCCCCATTCCAAAGCAGATCACGCCGCGCACCTGAGCCTCTATACACATTTGAAGGATCGTCTCGATGTTCTCGCGGGTATCGTTGATATAGGGCAAGATCGGACACAGCCACACGACGGTGGGAATACCGTTATCGCGCAAGATTTTCAGCGCCTCGAACCTCTCTTTTGTCGGGCAGACATTCGGCTCGATGATCTTGCACAGGCTTTCATCCGCCGTCGTCAGCGTCATCTGAACAACGGCTTTGGTCTTTGCGTTGATCCGTTTCAGGATCTCCAGATCTCTGAGCACACGGTCGGACTTTGTCTGCAGCGCGACGCCACAGCCGTATTTCTCGATGATCAACAACGCTCTTCTCATATATTCCAAACTCAGCTCCAACTGCATATATGGATCGCTCATGGAGCCTGTGCCGATCATACAGCGTTTTCTCTTGCGGCGCAGCGCGTCTTCCAGTAATTCAAGGGCGTTTTCTTTGACTTCGATATCCTCGAAAGAGTGATCCATCCGATAACAGCTGCTTCTTGAATCGCAGTAAATACATCCGTGCGTGCAGCCCCGATAAAGATTCATTCCGTTTTGAGAGGATAAGATCCCCTTCGCTTTCACAAAATGCACAGCGTTCCCTCCGTGTTTCAAATCTGATAATATCATAACAGAAAACCGCTTTGCTGTCTATCATAACACTGTGCTCTTTCAAAACATCTGACAAAATTTACAAGCAATAAAAATAAAATAACTCCAAACACTATTGATGCGGCGACAAGCTGAGCAGTCAGACCGCCGCTGAATATAGATTTTAAGGAGAAAACAACCATGTCTAACAATAACAACAACCAGATCAATGTGCCCGAGGCAAGAGATGCCATGAACCGCTTCAAGATGGAATGCGCCAACGAAGTCGGCGTCAACCTCAAGCAGGGCTACAACGGCGACCTTACCAGCCGTCAGGCAGGCTCTGTCGGCGGTCAGATGGTCAAGAAGATGATCGAGTCCTACGAGAACAGCATGAAGTAATTTCATGACCGAAACCGAAATCGGCTGTGTTGGGAGAAACTCCCGGCACAGCCGATTTTGTTGTAGGCAGTTGACTGTTTTATATACGAGTGATACAATATGTTTATCGAATTAAAATAATACGTCGATAAAGACGATGAAAATGCATGTATCCAAACGAAAGGAGATTATTATGAAACAGTCATACAAAAGACTCCTGTCTGTCGCGCTGGCAGGAGTTATGACGGCGTCTGTTATCCCGATGGCGCTGGTGAGCGCGTCGGCAACGAAAAACGCCGACGGTACCTACAGCCCCGGTGAGAGCGTCGATGCGCGTACCGTCAGGTTTGCGATGCCCGGCTGCTGGCAAAACGATTACTGGCAGCAGGAGAGTTGCATGGCGGATGTTTACTGGTGGTCGGGTGCGGATGTCCCCGATTATCCGGGCTATAAGATGTCGCCTTCACCGAACAAGAGCGAGCCAAATCTGTATGCAACGCCTTTGCCGGCAGATGTGGAAGGGCTTTTATTCAATAACGGTATAGACGGCGGCTATCCTTCTGCGGATAATTTCAGTCAGGAACGTTTTGACGCGGCACAGCAGACGGTGGATATTGACTGCGGCGAGATGGTATTCGGCGATTCTCCCTATTATACCAAGGCGCTTTGGAGTTATGTCTACGACAAGCTGGCGGAGTTCGAGAAGGAAGAACCGGTTAAATGGGATTATTCCGACATGGGAAGCTTTACTCCGGAGGAAAAGGAGCAGATCCGCAAGCTTGTTTCCGCAGTGACGCGTGATTATCCCGACGCGGAGAGCTGGGAGGAATTTGACAAGGCGTTCGAGATCCCCGAGTTCGGCAAATACAGCAAGAGCTTTACCTTTGACTTTGAGGGAACCTCCCAGATGATCCTCAAGCCGGACAATATGGTTTACGTCTGCAATCTGAATTCGGCAAATATGTCCGTCGACACAAAAATGGGCTTCCCCAGGACTTGCTTTACCGGCGCATTCTTCTTCGATTACGGCAAGGGCGAGTTTGGCGTGTGGCCGACCAAAAAGCTGCTGGAGATTCAGACCGGTTTCACGGTTGAAAACGGCAGCGGCAAGGCGCTCAAGGACGACGCCTTTGGCGATATCATGGATGACAGCGTTGCTTATACGCTGAACGATAAAGATATGGTCGTCCGCTGCGAGGTCTCGGGCGGTAAAGTCATGCAGTACATGGTCTGCGGTGACGTCACCGGCAAGTACCGTACCGACCGCGAGATCATTGAGCCTGCTACCCCGGACGCACCCTTTACGCCTGCCGATAAACCCCAATGGGAGAAGAAGTCCGACGGCAAGGTCTATTTCTACGCCGATCCGAATTACTGGAAGAATTTCAAGGACGCCTATGTCTACATCTACGACCGCGCCGAGGGAGAAACGATTGCATGGGGCTCCAAAAAGGGCAAAATGACCGATGAGGGTGAAAATATATGGTCGTTTGACGTGACAGAAAACGGCTATACGCTTGCGGAAAACCACAACTACGGCATCATCGTGAGCGCAGATTGGATGATGCAAACAAGCGACTTGATCATTGCGCCGGAGTGCCTGGGCGACATGATCTATATGACAGGCTCCAACAGCGAGAATCCGGTTGACGCCAACAAATCCTGCTATGACGCGGCGTGGGTGAATATGGACAGCAGCGTCTACGGCAGACCGGTCACGATCACCTCTATCGGCAACGTTGTCGGCAAAGCTTTCTGGAAGGGTGAGACCGCCTACGGTCTCTTTGTGGATTTCCTGAAAAACGAGGGGATCGGCGGCGTCTATTATGCCGCTGCATTCAGCGACAGGACTGTGGAGCAAACCGCCAAAGATACCGCGAATGCATTGGGGCTGACCGAGGCGGAATACAACAACGCTGTTGCCGAATCCGGCGTCGATTTTGACAAACCCATCGGTCCCTATCCGCATGAGCTGCCGGCGGAGACGGTCGCCATGGTCCTGATGGCTCAATACGGTTCCGGCAACCTTGCTTCCGTTGATGAGATCGCCGAACTTCTTGCTGAATACGCCGTCACGCCCGACGAGGTAGACGAGGCAGTGTTTAATTATAACGATTACGAAGCCTACAAGGTGATTTCCGAGATCCTTTCTGTCATTCCCGGCAACACCCATCCCAAAGGCGATATGAACGGCGACGGTCAGGTAACGGTCGTCGACGCGAGTCTGATCCAACTCTTTGTCGCGGATTACAGAGAATCGCTTTATCCGAATTATTGATCAAAAAACGAGGGCAGCGGAAGATCCGCTGCCCGTTTTTTTACGCTTCTGCTCTGTTGATAGCGTTGAGCACACCGAGGACGGAGGCGATATTGACGTTGGAATCAATGCCGATACCGAAGATGTTGCTGCCGTCGGGCTTTTGCAACTCGATATAGGAAACTGCCTTTGCGTCGGAGCCTTCCGAAATCGCGTGCTGGTTATAGCTGATGAATTTATATTTGTCCAGACCGACCTTTTTCAGCGCGTTGAAGAAGGCGTCGATCGGACCGTTGCCGGTACCCTGAAGCTTGACCTCGTTGCCTTCTGCTCTCATTTTGCCCTTAAAGTGGACGTAATCTCTGCCGTGCTCGTCGCTTTCCTCGTAGATTTTTCTGCTGGTCAGCGCGTACTTCATCGGGTGCTGCAGATAGTTCTTTTCGAATACGTCGAACAGCTCCTTCGGAATCAGTTCTCTGCCGAGCTCCTCGCATTTAGCCTGCACGAGTTTGGAGAATTCCGGGTGCATACGCTTCGGCAGATCATAGCCGAAGGTATTGCTCATAACGAACGCAGCGCCTCCCTTGCCGGACTGAGAATTGATGCGGATGATCGGCTCGTATTCTCTGCCGACGTCGGC
>ONUI01000148.1 GCA_900320995.1 uncultured Eubacteriales bacterium | reverse complement strand
CGAATACAAGGCTGACGACGGCGAGACGTATCAGTTCAATCTGATCGATACCCCCGGTCACGTGGACTTCAACTATGAGGTCAGCCGATCCCTCGCGGCGTGTGAGGGCGCGGTGCTGGTCGTCGACGCGTCACAGGGCATCGAGGCGCAGACGCTCGCGAATACCTACCTCGCGGTCGACGCGGGACTGGAGATCGTGCCGGTCGTCAACAAGATCGACCTGCCGTCCGCCGATCCCGAGCGCGTGATCAATGAGATCGAGGACGTCATCGGCATCCCCGCCGCCGACGCGCCGTGCGTATCCGCAAAGGCGGGTATCAATATCCACGCGGTTTTGGAAAAGATCGTCAGCGATGTGCCCGCTCCCACGGGCGATATCGACGCGCCCCTGCGGGCGATGATCTTCGACTCCATCTATGATTCCTATAAAGGTGTTATTATATATGTAAGGCTCAAGGAGGGTCAGATCCATGTCGGCGACGAGTTCAGGCTGATGGCGACCGGCTCGACCTTCAATGTAGTGGAATGCGGCTATATGCGCGCTACTTCACTCGAACCCCGTGAAGGCTTGTATGCAGGCGAGGTCGGTTACATCACCGCCTCCATCAAGAGCTTGCAGGACGCGCAGGTCGGCGACACTGTCACCCTGACCGCCAACCCTGCCGAAATGCCTCTGCCGGGTTACCGCGCGGTACAGAGCATGGTGTTCTGCGGTATCTATCCCGTGGACGGCGCCCGTTACGGCGATCTGCGTGACGCGCTGGAAAAACTGAAGCTCAATGACGCGTCCCTCTCCTTTGAACCCGAGACCTCTGTCGCACTGGGCTTTGGCTATCGCTGCGGCTTCCTCGGACTGCTGCACATGGAGATCATCCAGGAGCGATTGGAGCGCGAGTATAACCTCGACCTTATCACGACCGCGCCTTCCGTCAACTACCGTATCACCCTGACCGACGGTACGGTGCAGATGATCAGCAACCCTACCAACTTCCCCGATCCCGCGCTGATCGCGATGGCGGAGGAGCCGGTTACCGACGCGCATATCTATTCTCCCGCGGATTATGTCGGCAATATCATGGAGCTGTGTCAGGATCGGCGCGGCACCTTCATCGGTATGGACTACATCGACTCGGATCGTGTGGATATCCACTATGAGCTGCCGCTCGCCGAGATCATTTATGACTTTTTTGATACGCTCAAAAGCCGTACCCGCGGCTATGCGTCCTTTGACTATGATTTCAAGGAGTACCGCGAGAGTAAGCTCGTCAAGCTCGATATCATGCTCAACGGCGATGTGGTCGACGCGCTGAGCTTCATCATCCACGCGGACAAGGCGTATCCCCGTGCCCGCAAGATGGCGGAAAAGCTCAAAGAGAATATCCCGCGTCAGCTGTTCGAGATCCCGATCCAGGCGTGTATCGGCGGCAAGATCATCGCGCGCGAGACCGTCAAGGCGATGCGTAAGGATGTTCTCGCCAAGTGCTACGGCGGCGATATCAGCCGAAAGAAGAAGCTGCTCGAAAAGCAGAAGGAAGGTAAAAAGCGTATGCGCCAGTTAGGTTCTGTGGAGGTTCCGCAGGAGGCGTTTATGGCGGTATTGAAATTGGATACAGATTAATAATGAGGAATTAAAAATGAGGAATGAGGAATTTAGGGAAACACTTCGTGTTTTAATTGATATGAATATAGGATAATCTCATATTGATCGGGTGTGGGCAGCGCCCACCATTCATTCCTAATTCCTAACTCCTAATTCCTAATTTTATCGGAGGTACATTATGTCTGACGACCAGTCAGCGAAAAGAGAAAAGAGCTTTATTGAGCGATTATTCGGCTCAAAGGACAATGAAACAAAACAGGCGCAGACCGAAGAAGAGATCCTCTCGCTCGTCGAAGAGGGACAGGAAAAGGGTCTGATCGAGGACGACACCAAGGATATCATCGAAAACGTCTTTGACTTTGACGATACCGCCGCCTATGAGATCATGACCCACCGCCGCGATATGACCTCGCTCGAGGATACCGACGATCTGCAGACGGTCGTTGATCTGGCGATCCGCAGCGGTCATTCGCGCATCCCCGTATGGCGTGATGATATCGACAATATCATCGGCATCCTCTATGTCAAGGATCTGCTCAAATTTGTCGGCGCTCCGGCGCCTGCGAATTTCAAGCTCAGTCAGCATCTGCGTCCGGCGCTCTTCGTGCCGCGCACTAAGAACTGCCGATCCCTCTTTTCCTTTATGAAAAAGAACAGGACACAGATCGCGGTTGTGGTGGATGAATACGGCGGTACCGAGGGTATCGTGACCCTCGAGGATCTGATCGAGGATATTTTAGGCAATATCCAGGACGAGTACGACAATGAGGAAGAAGAGATCCGTCGCCTCTCCGACGGCAAATTCACCGTGGACGGCAGTACCTCGATCGAGGATGTGGAAGAACGCATCGGCGTGGAGCTCAGTGACGATGACAGTGAGACGATCGCAGGATTTTTGCTGAGCAATCTCGGACGGATCCCCGCGGAGGGAGAGCAGCCGTCGATCGAAGCGCACGGACTGCGTTTCACCGCGTCGCGGACAGACGGCAGACGCATCACCGAGGTGCTGATAGAAAAACTGTAAAAAATTCATACTTTGTTATTGCTTTTTTACAGCTTTTTGCTATAATAGAACTGTTCGGGAAGCCGAAGCAATCGGTTTCTCATCCAGTTATACCAAATTCTACGACAATCGGAGGATAACAATGAAAAGATTTTTTGCATTTATTCTGGCTGTAGCGGCGATCGCTGCCGTGCTTTGCGCCTGCGGTAAATCCGGCAACGTAAAGACAACCGTTCCCTCAAAGTATGACGACGGTTACGCAAGCAGCTACGCGAAGAGCACTTCTAACGACGGTGACAAGAAGGTTTATGAATTCACCGACGAGCAGTATAAGGAATATACCAACAACCACAAAAACACACTGGGCAAGGATCTGCAGAAGGAGATCGGCGCACTGCATGAGAGCAGCGGCGATCAGAAGACCCCCTACGGCGAGTACGCGTATATCAATGAAGAGAAAAAGGCTGTCATCGTAGGCGTGCACACCGATCAGTATGATGAAGCGACCGCAAAGGAAGAATCCAAGATCGCGGCGGAATACGGCTTTAAGTATTTCCAGAACATCAAGGATCCGGTAGACAACATCAAGGTCATCTACTGTGACGCCAACAATCAGGATACCGTTTTCGGTACCTTTGAATTCACGGCTGAAAAATAATACAGTTGATAAAAGCGCTCCTTCGGGGGCGCTTTTTTGTTGTCACAATGGGCAGACGAACGGGAAGATGATTCACGGAAAAGCATAACAGTAACTTTCGGGATGGCACAAGCGTCATCCCCACCATATATTGAGATTTTGTTTGGAGCCCATCTTGCACAATCCGCGCGAATATGCTATATTGCAACAGGGAAGTGATGGATATGACAAAAAAACAAATCGCACGGCTCGCTGTCGAGGTACTCAAAGCGGAGTACCCCGACTCGATCTGTTCGCTGCAATATACCGATCCGCTGCAATGCCTTGTCGCGACGCGCTTGTCCGCCCAGTGCACCGACGCGCGCGTGAATATGGTCACGCCGGCGCTGTTTGAGCGATACACCTGCGCGCGGGATTTTGCCGACAGCACACCCGAGGAACTGGCGGAGTATATCAAATCCTGCGGCTTATATAAAACCAAATCCAAGGATATCATCGCGATGGCGCGCGTGTTGTGTGAGCAGTACGACGGCGAGGTGCCCGACAGTCTTCAGGCACTGATCGCCTTGCCCGGTATCGGCAGAAAGACCGCGAATCTTGTGATGGGCGATATCTTCGGGATGGAGGGCGCTGTGGTGGTGGACACCCACTGCATCCGCATCACCCGCCGGCTGGGACTGCATCAGGAGACCGATCAAAAAAAGATCGAGATGATCCTGCGCGGATTACTGCCGCCCGAGGAGAGCAACGATTTTTGTCATCGACTCGTGCTCCACGGCAGAGCTGTCTGCACCGCGAGAAAGGCGATGTGTGAGAATTGCTGTATGAGCGACTTTTGCAGGAAGAAAGCGTGACGGTTAACGGTTAACGGAGAACGGTTAACGGTGGTGGGAAACGTTGACACGTTTTGGATTGGTATGACATAGCTAGAAAAATAACGCTCGTGACTCTATGAAATCGCGAGCCTTACTTCTTTTATTCTGTTGAGATTGCTACGTCATCGGCAAATCGCCGAATCCTCGCAATGACAATTATATATTGGGTGAGGGCGGAGCCCTCCCTCAACCATTCACCATTAACCAAACTAACCGTTTACAAAAGGTTCACATACTATTCACAGGGTTTTACATGTTTCGTCACAATCGTATGATATGATAATAGCAACATCAACGAAGGAGGTGATAAC
>ONUI01000249.1 GCA_900320995.1 uncultured Eubacteriales bacterium | reverse complement strand
ATCATCAGCAGTGATAAAATGATAGCGATGGTCTTTTTCATCATAAAACCTCCTGTGTTTTAATCATTATGTGTTCATTATATAATTATTCAAAAATTGTTTCTAACATAAAATGCTTTATTTCTTGACACAATCCGCTTATCCGTCGGATATTGTGTCATTCTTTCTTTATAATTCCGGCGTTTTTCTGTACTCCGACGGCGTCATATGAAACTTTTGATAAAAGGCGCGGGAAAAATATGACAGATTGGGAAAGCCGCATGACAACGCGATCTCGGATACCTTGGTCGATTCATGTCTCAAGCGGTTGGCGGCGATCTCCAACCGATAGTTTTTCAGATACTGCGTCAAGGACTCACCGGTCATCTGCTTGAAGAGCTTGGAGAAATGACTGACCGAATAATTGCTGACAGCCGCCATCGTATCGGCGGTGATATTCTCCGCGAAATTCTCTTCCAAATAATTCAGCGACAGCTTGAGCTTGTCGAATACGATATCCTCATACGCGCGCTCCTTGTCCGCTTCTTCACAGTAATCGAGGATATGATAGAGGATCTCAAAGAGCTTTGCCTTGATCAGCATCTCATCCCGAAACTGCCTGTCCCTTTGATGCGACCACAGGATACGGATCAGCGGGGTGAGCTTCTCGTTCAGCGGATGTGCGATATCGATGTATTCCGGCATCAGCAGCTGGCGGTTATAGATCGGTTCCAGATACTGTTTGCGGCAGAGATCGTCAGCGCCGCTTTCCAGCATCGAAAAGCGGAACAGGATATTGTGATAGAAGCCGCGGTCATCCTCATGCTGTCGGATCGAATGGATCGTCTGCGGATGGATCAGCACGAATTCTCCGCCGCGGACAAGGTACTCCGTGTTCCGGATCGAAATACTGACGGAGCCTTTCTCCACATAGATGATCTCCATCTCCTCATGCCAGTGGAGCGGAAAATCGCTGAGCCACTCCGGGACAAGTCCCCGATAGACCGCGAACGGAAAATCATGCGTTCCGTGTACTTTTGTTTCCTGATATGCCGACATTTCACACCTCATGATTGGTTTGTGTTAAAAAATAGCGTGTTTTATGCAAGTATTATACTATGCAAGAGAATATAATGCAAGTATAGATCAATTGTTTTGTGTGATGGTGATTATGAAAAAACTAAAGCTCTTCAATCTGGCATGGCCGATCTTCATCGAAACCGCCATGTTCATGCTGCTCGGATTCATCGACGTCTATATCCTCAGTCAGTATGATGATCTGGCGGCGTCCTCTGTCAATACGGCGAACCAGACCGTGTCGATCGTGACCATCGTGTTCCAGATCCTTTCCACCGCGGGCGCTGTGATGATCTCACAATACCTCGGCGCGAAGGAACGCCGATCCGCATCTTTAGTATCGGTGCTTTTGCTGACGTCACAGGTCTTTTTCGGTGTGATCGTAAGCGCGGTCTTCCTGCTCTTCAACCGTCCGTTTTTGATGCTGGTGGGCGCCGACGGGCAGATCCTCGACTACGCGAGCCGGTATCTTTCTATCGTCGGCGGCACGATGATGTTCCAGGCGTTGATCAACGGCTGTTCGGTGATCATCCGCAATCACGGCATGACCAGAATGACGATGTTCGTCACGGCGGGCATGAATATACTGAACACGGGAATGGATATCGTACTTGTACCCGCGATGGGGGTAGAGGGCGCGGCGATCGCGACCTGTATCAGCCGCATTATCAGCAGTATCATTTTGATGATCATTCTCTTTACAAAGATCGAATCACCCTCGGCGTTCAAGCTTTTGAAGCCGTTTCCGAAAAGAGAATTTCTGTCGATGCTGAAGATCGGCATCCCCTCGGCGCTGGAGACCTTCCTCTATAATCTCTCACAGCTCGTGATCACCTCCATCGTGCTGTATTGCCTGTCGGAGAACGAGCTGATCACAAAAACCTATGTCCAGATCGTCACGATGTTTTTCTATCTGTTCGCCATGTCGATCGGACAGGCGTCCCAGATCATGATCGGTCATCTGGTCGGCGCGAAGGAATATGATGAGGCGTATCGGCAGGGGCTGAGATCCTATCGAACGGCGCTTCTGATCTCTGTCATCACCTGCACGATTGGCATATTGCTCCGCAAACCGCTTTTGGGCTTCTTCACCGATAACCCCGACGTCATCGCGATCGGCAGTACCATCCTGCTCATGAACGCGGTACTTGAATTCGGCAGGACGACCAATATCGTCATCATCGCCTGTATGCGCGGCGCGGGCGACGTCTACTTCCCGACGATCTGCGCGGTGATGTCCAACTGGATCATCAGCGT
>ONUI01000197.1 GCA_900320995.1 uncultured Eubacteriales bacterium | reverse complement strand
AAAAACGCGCGGCTCTTATGCTCGCGTTTCAATCATTCCCCCGAGGATGAAGCGCTCAGGAAATCTCTGCTCAAAGAGCTGCTGGGAGGCTGCGGAGAAAAGATCGCGGTAAAACCGCCTTTCCGCTGCGACTACGGCTACAACATCTTTGTGGGCGAGGACTTCTTCATGAACTTTGACTGCGTGTTTCTGGACGCCGCGCCCATCAGGATCGGCAAGCATTGTATGATAGGGCCGAAAACCTGCATCTACGCGATCGGTCACCCTTTAGACGCGGAATCGAGGAGAAAGAAGATCGGTATCCCCAAGCCGGTCACCATCGGCGATAACGTCTGGATTGGCGGCGGGGTCACGATCCTCCCGGGCGTTACGATCGGCGACAATACGGTCGTTGCTGCCGCCTCGGTTGTAACGAAATCATTTCCCGGTAATGTGGTGGTCGCGGGAAATCCGGCGCGTATCATAAGAGAGCTCAGTAACAGCGAAGAAGTGTGAACGCGAGTATAAATGCAGTAAACTAATAATAGACATACAAGGAATGATTACTTGCTGCAGGAGGTGCAGTAGATGAAACGACTATACAAAGCTGTAAGTGTACTGATGTCGCTGATAACGGTATTCAGCGTGTTTGCTATCGTTCCGCTCGAAATGAGCGCGGCTGAGGGTATTTAATATATCTACCGTTGGTGGGATTCCGGCGCACAGGAAGTTAAAAGCGAAACCAGAATCTGTACGGATTACACGGAGCTGAATGATCGCTCGTCGAGTTATTTAGGTTCCTATTCGTCAAGTGTTTCATGGTATGTTGTAAAGAAGGATTTTTGGCGTCCATATTATGCTACACATATGCAGGTTACGGGTACGGTCAATCTCATCATTTGCGACGGTGTCACTTTCAATGTAGAAGCAGGCGTCATCGTTCCCGAGAACGCCACGCTGAATATATTCGGTCAGTCAAATGACTCCGGAAAGTTTAAGGTCGATCTGAACGTCGATAAGCACAGAGAATTCACCGACCGCGCACTCATCGGCGGCGACAGCTCTGCAAACGGAAACCCATGGCTTCAGCGCGGCCGCAATGATCGGCGGCGCCAAGGGAGGTTCCTTAAACAGATTTGCTATGTACGGTGGAACGCTGACCGCAGTGCATGGCGGCAGCGGCGCTGTGATCGGAGGCGGTAACGCCGCACCGGCAAGCCGCTATAACGGCGAGGGCATTTGCTTTTACGGCGGAACGGTCGACGCAAAGATTGCCGACGGAAGCCGTGGCTGCGGAATCGGAAACGGATCCGGTTATTCGGGAACATCTCTCGGCAGTATCGCAATATACGGCGGTGACATTCAAGCTACCGGTAAAAACGGCGGCGCCGGCATCGGCGGCGGTCAAGAAGCAGTAAATCCTGCCATCGACATCTACAACGGTAAGGTATCAGCGTCCGGAATCATATGTTATTACACCGGCGCGGGCATCGGAAGCGGTCAGTTCGCGAATCAGAATAATCCGATTCGTATCCATGGCGGCACGGTTGTTGCCACCAGTCAGTCGGGCGCCGGGATAGGCGCGGGGTGCGGAGGCAACGCAGGCACGATAGAGATCTCAAACGCCTCTGTCGTCTCGATGGCTACCGCGGGCGGCGCCGGTATCGGCGGCAAAAGAGCCAAGGATAAAGGCGGATACGTCGGCAACATCACTATCAGCTCAGGCTCAAAGGTAGTTGCAACCTCCTCTGACTACGGAGAAGCACAGGATCTGGTCAACCGTCTTGACGGGTATATCGATCATTCCGGTATGAAAACGGATGACACCGCTTATGCGGGCAGCATCGTTTCCATGGTATCCTTCCTCATTGATTTATTCGATAACGATCTTTCCGGAACAGGTATCGGCGGCGGATATCACGGAGGCGCGGGAACGATCACGATCTCCGACAGCAAGGTAACCGCTGTGAGCGGCTCCTACGCCGCGGCTATAGGAACGGGCGATGAAGCGTCAGGCAGATGCACGATCAATATCACGGATTATTCCGAGGTTACGGCGAATGCCGGTACAGACGCCGCGGGCATCGGTACCGGTAATGAGAACGACGGCGCTCCGACTATCACGATTTCCGATTCTACGGTAACATCCAAGGGCGGCGCATACGGCGCGGGGATCGGCGGCGGCGACGCGGTCAGCGGCGGCACGATCAATATTACATCCTCAAACGTCAAGGCTTACGGCGGAACCGATGCGGCGGGCATCGGTGGCGGCGAGGGCGGCGACGGAGGTCTCATTGAGATAAGGGATTCCACTGTCTATGCCGAGGGCAAATCCTGCGGCGCCGGTATCGGCAACGGCGAAGACGGCTATTCTACAGATATCTTTATCAATTATCAAAGCACCGTCGAGGCAATCTCGGGAAACAAAGACGCTTCCTCGATCGGTCACGGCGATAACGGCATTTTTATGGCTATTCGATAAAGACAGCTTTCGGAGATTGTCTTTTGGCTGAAGTCGGCTCTGACAGAAATCATTCTAAGTTGTATACCAGAAATGACATCCGCAATGCCGTATGGAATAATCCATATGCGAAAGTCTACCCTTGCGATCATGAGAACACCATAGAATGGCGCTGCGCGAGTGCGGGCTTCCATGTCGGTTACTGCACACGCTGCCGCTCGAGATTATCAGAGGATTACCGGGAGCATCAGTGGGGAGAGGATCATATCTGTACGGTTTGCGGCGCATCTACAGAGACAGGGACGTTAACCAGCATCGAGAGGAACAACGACGGTCCCGTCACGAAAGAGGTTCCGATCTATCTTTACGCGGAGGATACGCTGCCTGAGTGTACAAACGTCCCCGACGGATACGAGTTCGCTTATTGGATCCTTGATGTACGCTATTATTCGATACCTGGCGGCGATGTCCATTACGTCGGCGATCACTGGCTGACAGCCGTTTATTTCCCGGTAGTTGAAGCTTCCTATATCTCTTCGGACGGCACAGAGCGAACGACAAAGGCAAGAAGGCTCACACAGGCGCAGTTGGATGATCTGTACGGCAGTGTACTGCTCACAACGGGGCAGTATTATATCGACAGCGATATCACGGTCAACGGAACATTTTATATCCAAGGAGACGCAGATCTGATCGTTGCCGACGGTAAAACGCTGACATTCTCGGAATACAGCTCTGCTGCCTTTTCAGATAATGCTTTTGATACGCATATTGATTATCCGGAATCTACGCTGAATATATACGGTCAGACCGATCAAACGGGAACCATAAACATCCAATACTTCAATACCGTTTTTTACAATATCAACCAATACGGGTGCGTACTG
>ONUI01000196.1 GCA_900320995.1 uncultured Eubacteriales bacterium | reverse complement strand
CTTACCCGACAGACCGAAGCGGCGGAAGATACGGTCGAGGACAAAGGCGATACGCGCCATGTAGCCGCAGGACTCGAGGAACGCGAGCAGCAGGAACAATACGAGCATCTGCGGTACAAAGCCGAGTACCGCGCCCACGCCGGCGATGATACCGTCGAGGATTAGGCTCGACAGCCATTCGGGAGCCTTGGCGGCTTCCAGCCAGTTACCGACGATGACCGGAATACCGGGTACCCATACGCCGAACTCAGCGGGGTCGTCGGGCTTGCCCTCGTTTTTGACGAAGAAATCCGCCGCGTCTTTGACGTCCTTACCGGTGATGGTCTCGTTCTTGACCTCGAGGGTCTCTTCATCCTCGACCTCGAAGGTAAATTCATCACTATCCTTGACGCTTGCGGCAAAGCTCTTGACGGAGGTCACCGCCTTATCGGAGTCATATTTTTCCGATTCAAAGTCCAGCGCCGCGAGCAGATCTTCATTCCGATACCGAACAGATGGAAGCCGTCGCCGAACACGCCGTCGTTCATCCAGTCAGTCGCGGCGGTTCCGACCGTTACCATCGAGATGTAGTACACGAGGAACATGACGACCATGAAGATCGGCAGACCCAGCCAGCGGTTGGTCACGACCTTATCGATCTTGTCGGAGGTCGAGAGCTGACCCTTTTGCTTATTCTTATATACGCTGTTGATGATCTTGCCGATATAAACATAACGCTCGTTGGTGATGATCGACTCCGCGTCATCATCATATTCTTCCTCAACAGCCTTGATATCCTTTTCGATATGATCGAGGGTCTCTTTACTCAGGTTGAGCTTTTCCACGACCTTATCGTCACGCTCAAAGATCTTGACCGCGTACCATCTCTGCTCCTCCTCGGGCATATCATGGACGCAGGCTTCTTCGATATGCGCGATCGCGTGCTCCACCGAACCGTCGAACGGATGCTTCGGTACGGGCTTCTTTTCTTCCGCCGCCTTGATCGCTTCTTCGGCGGCGTCCATCACGCCCTTGCCCTTTAAGGCGGAGATCGAAACGACCTTGCAGCCCAGCTGACGGCTGAGCTCCTCGGTGTTGATCCGAACGCCTGTTTTTTCGACAACGTCCATCATATTGACGGCGATGACGACCGGGATGCCGAGCTCGCAGAGCTGGGTGGTCAGATACAGGTTGCGCTCTAAGTTGGTACCGTCGACGATGTTCAGTATCGCGTCGGGGCGTTCATCGATCAGATAGTTACGCGCCACGACCTCTTCCATCGTGTAGGGTGAGAGCGAGTAGATACCGGGCAGGTCGGTGATGGTCACGTCGCTGTGCTTTTTGAGCTTACCTTCCTTTTTCTCCACCGTTACGCCGGGCCAGTTGCCGACGAACTGATTCGCGCCTGTCAGGGCATTGAACAGGGTGGTCTTACCGCTGTTCGGGTTACCCGCCAAGGCTATCTTGATGTTCATATGATACCTCATTTCTTGGTTAGTTTTCGCTAACTACAGTTGCTAAAGTAGGGCGGGGGCTTGCTCCCGCCGTTGCCTATTCGGATTATCCTGTTATAATGCGAAGCAAATTATGCGTGAGATATGCTTCGCTGGATAGAGTCATCATTTCATAGTTCGGCGGGATCACCCGCCCTACAAAAGGGATCTACTCTACCTCGACCATCTCGGCGTCCGCCTTGCGGATCGACAGCTGATAGCCGCGCACGGTGACCTCCATCGGATCGCCCAAGGGAGCGACCTTCTGCACCTTGATCTCGACGCCCTTGGTGATGCCCATATCCATGATACGGCGCTTGACCGCACCCTCACCGTGGAGCTTTTTGACCTTGCAGGTGTCGCCGATCGCGACCTCTTTCAGTGTTTTCATACTCTTCCTCCTTTATATTCTGTCATCACGGACAATCATCAACATAATACTCGGTTGAGATTGCCACACCCCGACCTCATGCCCGGGGTTCGCAATGACTATATTTATACCATGATCTTCTGCGCCATCTCTTTGCTGATGGCGATACGTGTGTTTTTGACATTCACGATCAGGTTGCCGCCCATAGAGCTGACAACCGTCACTGCGGTACCGGATACAAAGCCCAGATTTTGCAGATGGGTCCTGACCTCCGCGTTTCCGCCGATTCTTTTGATGATGAGTTCTTCGCCGATAACGGCCAAGGTGAGCGGCATAGCGATCTCCTTTTTTTACATTTGGTTAAGTTTTGCTAACTTGATTAGCTAAAGCTAACCATAGGGGATAATAACAAGGCTTAGCGGTTAGCCTTGCCTTACTCAATTAATTATATCAGCCGTTTTCTTTTTTGTCAAGTACCGATTTACAGATGATCTGCCGATTGGACAAATCGACGTTTTTCGTGTATCATTATGGAATATAAAATGATTGTGACGGAGAAATGATGACGAAACAAAACGATAAAACCAACTACACCTATATCCTGCAATGTGCCGACGGCACCTTTTACTGCGGATGGACCAATGACCTTGCAAAGCGCCTTGCCGCCCATAACGCGGGCACGGCGTCGAAATACACCGCACCACGCCGACCTGTCGAGATCGTCTACACCGAGCAGTTCGCAACCAAGCAGGAGGCAATGAGCCGCGAGTATCGGATCAAGCAGCTGACCCGACAGGAGAAGATCGACCTGATCCGAAACGGCCCCTCTAATATGAAAATATCATTAAGTTAAGGAAGGCTCCTTTTGGTAAAAGGAGCTGTCAGCGCAAGCTGACTGAGGAATTGTATCACTCGAACGAGCGTCAGCGAGATACCTTTTCCTTAACTTAATGACATTGCCCTATTCTGCGGGCGCTTTTTGTTTTAACGCAAATTTTCACATAATCATCACACAGCGTTCAAACGATCTTCAATATCATCTGTTATGATAATATCACAATCCAAGATCAAGGGGGTCATCCTATGAAGTTTTTATCAAAGAAAAGTACCGCGATCATCTTAGCGGCGCTCATGGCGTTACCGCTCGCGGCATGCGGCAATCAAAAGAGCAGTACGGAAGCGACCGTCGCTACCATCGATGAAGCCGTCCACTCCACCGCAGCAAGCACAGCGGATCAAGCAAAATCCTCTGCCAAAAAGCTCACGGAAGCGGACGTCACCACCACCCAAACTATCGAGAATACCACCGACGGCGAGCACGCAATCACAGCCGACGGAGAATCGGCAAACTACCAAAACGTCAAGGTCATCAAGAGCGGCGACAGCAGTGAGAGCGACAAAGCCGACTTCTACGGCGATAACGCCACGATCTTTGCCACTAACGGCGGCACACTCAACCTCAGCGATATCGTTGTCAAATCCGACGGCAAGCACGCGAACGGCGTGTTCAGCTACGGCGAGGGCACGACTGTCAACATCAAGGACTCCTACATCGAGACCGCGGGCAACTGCTCAGGCGGTCTGATGACAACCGGCGGCGGCACGATGAATGCCACCGACCTCACCATCAACACCTCAGGCAACTCCTCGGCGGCGATCCGATCCGACCGCGGCGGCGGTACCGTCAACGTAAGCGGCGGTTACTATACCACCTCGGGCACCGGCTCACCGGTCATCTACTCCACCGCCGACATCACGGTATCCGATGCCGAGTTGACGTCCACCGCCTCACAGGGCGTAGTGGTCGAAGGCAAGAACAGCGTCACGCTGAATAACGTCAACCTCAACGCCGACAACAACAAGAAAAACAGCAACAAATCGAGCTGGTATCAGGCGGTCATGATCTATCAGAGCATGTCCGGCGACGCGGCGGAGGGTACCTCGTCCTTTACCATGAACGGCGGTACGCTCACCAATGA
>ONUI01000195.1 GCA_900320995.1 uncultured Eubacteriales bacterium | reverse complement strand
GCAGCCGAGGCATTTTTCACGGCAGTTGGGCGACGCCTCGGAGCGATACGCGCGCTCACACTCGCGGCGCAAAAACTCCTTGGTCACGCCGTAGTCGAGATGATCCCACGGCAGGATCTCGTCAAACGAACGGCGGCGGTTGGCATAGAACGCGGGGTCGATGCCGCAAGCCTTGAATACCTCCAGCCAGTTTTGCAGGGAGAAGCAATCGCTCCAACCATCGAAGCGGATCCCGCGCTTGTGCGCTTCAAGCATCACCTGATTCAGACGGCGGTCGCCGCGCGCGAACACCGCTTCTAAATATGATGTATCGGAATCGTGATAATTATAGGTCAGCTTGCTCAGCGAGATCTTGTTGTCGATGATCGTCTGCTTGATATGCTGCTGCTTTTCACGCAGAACATCCATCGTATCCTGCGGCTCCCACTGGAAGGGAGTAAAAGGCTTGGGAACAAAGGATGACGCGGAAATGGTCACGCGGGGCGCCTTGCCCTTGGGGCGATTCGGAGTGCTGTAATAGGTATCCAGCACCTTCTTGCCGAGATTCGCGATATCCGCAACGTCGTCCATCGTTTCGGTCGGCAGTCCGATCATAAAACGGTCGTATACCCGCCCTCAAAAGCGACGCGGCAGGTGTTCATCAGCTCGTCCTCAAAGACGTTTTTGTTGATCGCGTCACGCAGGCGCTGACTGCCCGCTTCGGGCGCGAAGGTCAGACCGCTTTTGCGCACCGTTTTGATCTCATTGAGGATATCGTCGGAGAAGCCGTCCACGCGCAGTGACGGCAGGGATAAGCTGACATGCTCGGGCTTTGCCCATGAATTCAGCTCACGGAGCATCGGCACGACCTGTGTGTAGTCGCTCGAGCTCAGCGAGGACAAAGACACCTCGTCATAGCCGGTGTTGCGGCACAGCGCATGGCATTGCTTGCTGATACACTCCACCGACTTTTCGCGCACGGGTCGATAGAGAAAGCCCGCCTGACAGAAGCGGCATCCGCGGATACAGCCGCGGAAGATCTCCTCTACGGCGCGGTCATGGACGATCTCGATATTCGGCACAACGAAATTGTCGGGATAATAGCAGTTGTCCATATCCATCATCACGCGCTTTTCGATCACCGCGGGCGCGTCGTCGTGCGGCGTGACGGCGGCGATGGTGCCGTCGTCGTGATAGGATACATCGTATAATGAGGGCACGTAGACGCCCTTGATCTGAGCGGCAAGACGGAGGAATTCCTCTCTGCTCTTGCCCTCTTTTTTGCAGGTTCTGTACAGCTCCATCACTTCGAGGTCGACCTCTTCCCCATCGCCGAGGAAGAAGATATCTATGAAGTCGGTGATCGGCTCGGGATTGCAGGCACACGGACCGCCCGCGACGACGATATGCTTGAGATCATGCCTGTCCTTGGAGAGCAGCGGGATCCCGCCGAGGTCGAGCATGTTCAGAATGTTGCTGTAGCTCAATTCGTATTGCAGGGTGAAGCCGATGAAGTCAAACTCCGTCAACGGATCGCCCGACTCAAGCGCGTACAGCGGGATATCGTGCGCGCGCATCTGCTCTTCCATATCCATCCACGGCGCAAAAACACGCTCGCACCAGATATACGGCTTTTCGTTGAAAAGGCTGTACAGGATCTTGATGCCGAGGTGGGACATGCCGATCTCATAGATATCGGGAAAACAGAACGCGAACCGCACGTCCACATCCTGCTTGTCCTTGATGACAGCTCCGAGCTCACCGCCGACATAGCGACCGGGTTTTTGCACCTTCAGGAGCAGTTTTTCGACTTTTTCAGGAATCATAGGCTTCTCCTTTATCTGCCGATCAACATAATGCATGACCGGCAACTACCTATTTTTCAAAAACAATAAAACGATCAGATAAACCGATATGATCAACAGCGAATAATTATAGCCGCTGTTCAATAACACATACAGTCCCGCCGTCATCAGCGGCAGTAAAAAGACAAAGGTCGTCACTTGCAGCGTGATCGCGACAGTGCGCGGTGAGAACCGTTTGTCCAGAATGATCGCGAGCAGATGTCCGCCGTCCAGACTCATGACGGGCAACAGATTAAAGATGCCGAGCGCAAAATGCGGCAAGGCGTATTTCATACCGACGGGGTACAGCAGCAATGCGAACAGAAAGTTCGCCGCTACGCCGCCGAGGGTAATCAGCACATCCGCCTTGACCGTAGGCGCTTCATCCGATTGGATGAGCACATCAAACAGCCGCAGCCTGATGGCGCGCACATGGACGCCGCACAACAGCATCATCAGCAGATGCCCCAGCTCGTGCAGGATCGCGGCGAGAAAGCAGAAGATCACACGGTTGTCACGGTCGAGAAGCAATACGGCGGTCATCGCCGCGATCGCCTCATAGCCGATGAACAGCTCAAGATTCGCTATGCGCAGTTTCATCGGGGGTCGCCTGAACCGTCACGGGATCCTGCTCAAACAACGCGTCTGCGGACCGGAAGATTTCCTCAGACACCACGGGCTTTTGCAGCTCCTCGCGGTAATAATCCATGAAGCTGTAATACCCCTCACTGTCCATCGCCTTGAGCAGAAACAATACCAGCGCCGCCAGCAGACTGAGTACGAGTTGGATCGTGATCAAAAGCGGTCTGCTTTTCTCATTTTCCTCCCGCGGTCGTTCAGCTCGCACAGGCGCTTCATCGAGCGGTGTTTCTTCCACAGCGGGAGGTGAGGCTTCCCGCCAGCCCTCTTCGTAAATGATCTCATTACGCTTGAATTCGCTCATATCTTCACCCCTCATGATACGATAAATATATGAGGGAAGAGGAAAAAGTATTACAGCTTGCTGAACTCCTTTTTCCTGAGAATCACAAAGAAGATGATACCGATGATCAGGCAGACGACCTCAGCGATCGGGAACGAGAACCACATGATGGTCATATCGATCTTAGAGAGGAAATATGCCGCGGGCAGCAGTACGACCAGCTGACGCATGACGGACATCGTCATGCTGTAAAAGCCCTTGCCGACTGCCTGGAACAGTGTCGAGAACATGATGCCGACCGCCGCCATGATGAACGAGATACTGATGATGCGCAGCATCGGCACGCCAACTTTGGCGAGTAAGGCGTTGGCGGCGACATTCTCCTCCGACTCAAAGAGCGAGAGCAGCCACTCGGGCGCGAGCTGGAACAGCAGAGTCCCCGCCGCCATGACCGCGCCGGCGATAATGATGCCCAAGCGGAACGCCTGATACATACGCTTTTTGTTGCGGGCGCCGTAGTTGTAGCCGATGATCGGCGACACGCCCTGACTCAGACCGAATACCGGCATAAAGATAAAGCTCTGGAGCTTGAAGTAGATGCCGAACGCGTTGATGTACGCCGCGGCATACTCCGCCGTCAGGTTCGCCATCGAGATGATCGCGTTGATTCCCGACACCATCACCGAGCCGATGCTCTGCATGATGATCGCGGGGAAGCTGACAGCATAGATGTTTTTCAAGGTGATCTTTTGCATGCGGAAGCCCTTGAAGCGGATCTTGACGTCATGCTTTCTGACAAAGAGGATGATCAGGATGAAGGTCATGGAACAGATCTGACCGAACACGGTAGCGATCGCCGCGCCGAGTACACCCAGCCGCGGGAAAAAGCCGATACCGAAGATCAGCAGGGGGTCAAAGATGATGTTCACGATCGCACCGAGCATCTGGGTGATCATCGGAATGATCATGTTGCCTGTCGACTGCAGGATCTTCTCACCCATGCAGGAGATCATCATGCCGAACGAAACGCACAGCACGACGGTCAGATAGCCCGCGCCGTCCTTGATGACGTCGGCATTGGAGGTAAACAGCGAAATGAACGGTCGGGACACCGTCAGTCCGAGCACCAAAAACACCAGCCAGTCGATGACCGCCAGCACCAGACCCGTGGTCGCGGCGTTATTCGCTTCTTCATAATTCTTTGCGCCCAGTCGGCGCGCGA
>ONUI01000070.1 GCA_900320995.1 uncultured Eubacteriales bacterium | reverse complement strand
CAGGGTGGGATCCGGCTCGTTGTAGGAGATCTCCTGTACGTTGACTTTATAGTAATAGCTGTCGTCGACCTCACCGGTCAGCGAGATCAGCACCCGCTCGCCTATGGGGATCTCGACGGTCTGGTGAGAGGCGTCGTCGTTGATGATGATGCAGTTGACGTTATACGGTATGAACGCCGCGTACATCACATCGCCGTTGTCATTGGAATCGACCGCCTCCATATTGATGCCGGGCCATTCATACGGCGCATCGAGATAGAAGCCGTTTTGTATTTCCATACCGAACAGATACGCGTCGGAGAACTGACCGGCATAGTCGGCAAAAAAGACTCTTCTTTGCAGTGCCGCCGGATTGGCGTCTCCGTTTGCCGACGCGATCAGCGGAAACGCGGTCAGCAATAAACAGACCGTCAGAATGACAGCAATGATCTTTTTCATGATTCTTCCTCCTTGTAGATTTAACAAGATCCGTTTACATTAATTATAGCATAAAAAACGAAAGATGGAAAAGAACGGTCACAAAAACCCGAGTGGCGGGTATAAAAAATAGCAGGCGTTTTTTGTGAAGGATGACGGTGTGCATGTTGCATAAATAAACGCCTTGGATTTTGGATTGCGCAGAACCTTGATTTATGATATCATATTAATATATGGGCTTGTTCGGTCTGATACGCAAAACAGGTCAGACTAGCGAAAAGCCGATAAACAATCCGTTAAAATGAAGGAGAATGGATATGAAAAAGAGAACAATGGTTATTATGGCATGTATCGGTCTGGCGGTCATCATCGCAGGCGCGGCGGTCACCCTGTATATTGTCGTTAACAAGAAAAAGCCGAAGACTCCCGCACCGCAGCCTACCGTCGCGGTCACGCAGGTTCAGCAGAACGCTCCCTCCGCCGATGCGACTGTGATCCCGACCGAAGCAAAATAATGATTTCGCGATCAAATAACAGTGGATCGAAATGAAGAAAAAAACGACTGTTATCATTGCTTGCGTTTGCGTTGCGATCATCCTCGCAAGCACGGCGGTCATCCTGTATGCGCTCTTGAATCAAAACCAACCGCAGTCGGCGGCGACAAAGGACGAGGCGGTTCCGACGGCTGCTGCATTGCAGAGCACTTCTGCGGGTGAAAGCACCGCGCTTTCTACAGAGCCCTCGACCGGTGAGACGCTCGCCGAGACCGCGGCGGATGACGCGACACAGGCTCCTGCCGAATTGACCGCTCCCGATGAGATGGAAACGCTCCTCCGGCAGGGCGGCGCCTCCTTACAGCAGCTCAGCGATCTCGGATGTACCCAGCTGATGACGGTGTCATCCTCCGGCAGCAGCGCCGAGATCCGCTTTTTTGTCTGCGAGAACAACACATGGACAGCGGATGAAGAACTGACCTGCTCCGGCTTTGTCGGCAGGAACGGCGTTACCTTTGATATGCAGGAGGGAGGCAATGCTACTCCGTTTGGTCTGTATCACATCGGCGACGCGTTCTATATCGACGATCAGCCTGCGACAGGGTTGGATTCGTTCCGGATCACGAGCGACACCTATTGGGTCGATGATCCCGATTCATCCCATTATAATCAGCGCATGGAGGGCACGGCGGAAAAGGATTGGGATTCCGCTGAGCACATGATCGATATCGACGGCTACCGTTACGGCTTTGTCATTGACTATAACACCGCGGCTGAATACAACAAGGGTTCGGCGATCTTCTTCCATAGCTCATCCGCCCCCACCGCAGGGTGCGTCGGCACGGATGAGTCGAGTGTGCTCGCTTATCTGTCCCGGCTCAACGCTTCATCCAACCCGTTTATCCTGATCGTATAACATCAAATCCCCATGCTATACACAGCATGGGGATTCATTTTGTCATTGTCATTGCGAGGCTCATGACTGAGCCGCGGCAAACTCAATTTCAAGACTCCCTTTGGCAAAGGGAGCTGTTGAGGCTTTAAGCCGAAACTGAGGGATTGTAGTAATTGTTTGCGCAAAGCGAGTATCTCTCATGATCAATAGCCTCTCTTTCCTGAGGGCGGAGGGCTGCAAAAAAGTCAGAAAGAGGTCATATCATTTTTGCTTATTCTGTTTCCTGCATCCATATCCCGACGGGAAAGCGGACGGCGATCAGAGACAGATATCGCTGGATCAGCGTCGCGTCCATGACCGTCAGTCCGTCGCCGTCGATATCGCCGTGCGCCAGAATCTTTTCGTCGATCTCCATCGGCACCCTTGCACAGCCGCGCTGGATACAGGAGGCGTCGATAACGTCGATCTCACCGCTGCCGTCCGCGTCACCGAGCCGATAGGAGCCCTCGGGCAGTACATCCCTGAACACCCGCAGTGAGGGCAGCGCCGTACCGTCGGACAGGAAGAAGGCCTGATTATCGACCGCTGAGCCGCCGTACCATATGCCCGCGTCATCGGGGTCATACTCAACGCTTGCGCTTGCCGCCCAGCCGGAGCCGTCGCGCTCCCACAGTTCTTTGTTCTGAGTCAGCCGCTCATGGTAGCTCTCGCCCGACAATCCCGTTGTGTCGCCGACGCTGATCCACGCGCCTTCCCAGTAGAACATACCCAGTCCGCGGCCGTTCTTGACCTCGTTGACCGCGTTCATCACGGCGCGTACCTCGTCAGCCTGACCCTGCGGCGAAAAGTCCCACAGCATATTCTCGCCCGTGTTATTGTTCCCTTCGGCGATGGTGTTGCCGTGACCGTCGCTGTCCGCCAGTGTGTAGGGGTACGAGGTCTCGGCGACCATTGCGAGTTTATTGTATTTTTGCGCGGCATAGTCGAGCACCTCGGTCAGGTTGCTCAGGCTGCCGTGCCAGCACGGATAGTACGAGGTGGCGAACACATCGTAGTCGACTTGGTATTCGTGCAGGAAATCCGCCAGCGTTTTGATATAGCTGTTTTCGGGATTGGTGTAGTGGATCGCGACCAAAATATCGTCCGAGAAATCCCGTACCGCCCGACTGCCGGCGTTATACAGCTTTGCCATGTTTTGCCAGCTGTTTTCTCCGGCGATCCCCTGAGTAGTCTCGTTGCCGATTTGCACCATGCCGATTTGCGCGCCCGCGTCACGGATGGTTTTGAGGGATGCGGCAGTGTAGTCGTACAGCGCGGCGCATTTTTCGTCGACGCTCATGCCGCTCCACGCCTTGGGTGCTTTCTGCTTGCCCGGATCCGCCCAAAAGTCGGAGTAATGGAGATCCACCAGCAGCTTCAAGCCGTATGATGCCGCGCGTTTGCCGATCCGCGCGGCGGTATTGACGTCGTTGTTGCCGCCGCCGTAGCCCCTGCCGTCCGCGGCGAAGGGGTCGTTCCATACGCGCACGCGGATATAGTTGACGCCGTTATCGGCGAGGAGCTTGAAGATATCCTCTCTCTCGCCGCTCTCATTGCGGAAGATCACCCCCGATTTTTCCAGCGCGATCACCGACGAGATATCCATCCCTCGGATGAAGTCGGGATTATTGATGTCGATCGGCTGTATGGTGATATCCTCCTGCGCCGCGGTAAAGGGGACAACTCCCGCCGAACAGAAGATGGCGGCGAGGATAAGGCAAAATAATGATTTGATGATGTTTCGTTTCATAGGGCTTCTCCTGATTTGCATAAGAATGGTTGAATCTATTGTAGGGCGGGGGTGCTCCCCGTTGGGGAGACGTCACGAAGTGACACAGGGGGAGGCGTCTCCGCCGAGGAATGCTCCCGCCGAAGCTTTTCCGAAATAACAATGCTAAACGCGAAGCAACGCAATACATAGTTACATGTTGCATTGAAATCGATGACATCTATCACATCGGCGGGAGAAAGCCCCCGCCCTACTCTTTTGACATCTGAAAATAACAAACCGCACGGCATGTTGATTGGTGATATCAGCATTACCGTGCGGCTTGTTTATTGGGTTTCGGCAGCGGCTCCTTGGGCGCCGCTTTCGAGATTTTCGCGGATCATTTCAGCTTGTCAATGTTCTCACGCGCTTTGCGGATGACGCGCAGATCATTGTCATAGGTGCAGCGGTGATGTGCTTCTTCCAGATCGACCCAGATGTAGGAGTCGATCTCTTCCTCCTGGATATGTACCGCGTCGCTCATGGTCTGTGCCATGAAGAATACCACACGTTTGCGGATCTTGCCGAAGGGGCAGTAGTCCGCCACCTCGCGGAACGACGGGATGATGGTGATATCGAGTCCGGTTTCTTCCTTGACCTCACGGATCGCGGTCTCTTCCTCGGTCTCGCCCATCTCGACGTGCCCCTTGGGGAAGCTATAGTTCCTGCCGTTGTGGTTGCGTACCAAAAGGATCTTGCAGCGGTCGCCCTTTTTGTGGATGACGATCGCGCCGCAGCTCTTTTCATACAGACAGCTGATGCTCAGCAACTGGGTGTTGTGCAGCTTAGAGAGCCTCTCTCGGATGACGGGCTCATAGTAGATCTCGCCCTCGGGCGCGACGATCAGCTTTTCTCCCGCGCCTTTGAATTCTGCGACGGCAATAACCACTCCGAACATAAAGTCGCGCAGGGGTTTCTTGGTGATGATATAGGCACTGCGGTTCTTGACAGTATCCGTACTCGCGTAACCCGAGTACAGGTTTTCCGCCAACATACCGTAGACATTGACCCTGACCTTTTTCGCTATCATTTCCGTCACCCCCCTTTTTTATGTTGATGTGTTTTTAAGGCAATACCGCACAATTCGCGGCGCACGCCTTGCTTGCTTATTATTCCGCCAGATTGCCCAAAAATCCTTGTCCATACGACAGTATGCACGCGGATTATTTGTACACTCTGACGAAAAATCTGACTACGCAATCCGCACACCGGAATGATGCGGTATTGCCTTAAATCAGTTCCCGGATCCTGTCCACCTGCATCGCGGCGTTTGCCGACATGGTATTGTTCAGGAAGAGTATCTCGGTGATACCGTTCTCCTGCATGTATTCCTTGATGTTCTGTGTAAAGTAGCGGAAGTCGATGATATGGACTTCCTCATAGTTGTTGGTCAGATACGGGACAAAGGCGTTGCCGTAGCTTTCCTTGACGACCGCGATCTTCTTACCGTTCTTGTTGGTGTCGTTGTATTCGATGAACAAGGACGAATCACCGTAGATAAAGGTGATGTACGCGCCGCTGCCCGCAGCGCCTTCATAGTAAACGTCGGTGTCATACATTTCCGCGCCGGATTCCTCCTGACGCTTCGCGTGTGTCTGATACGGGAACTTCCAGTAGTGGACGGCGTCCGGCGTCAGTGACGCGTCGGCGCTGTAGAAGGAGCCTTCAAAGCCGTCGATGGTCTGTTCGGTGCAGTCGGTCAGCGCGAGCGCCTGTTGACCTGTCTGCTCACAAAATGCCTGATACGCGTAGTACGCGCCCAGTCCCGTCCAGTGGTGGTCGGTGTTAAAGTAGACGTATTCGTCCTTGTGCCTGCACAGCGCGTTGTAGCAGTTGATGGGCTTGACGTCCTCGGTGTAGCTGCTGTAGATGGTCTTGATGTTCTGCGACTGTGACTGGGTGTAGATCTCACTCGCCAGACGCTGGGGAATACCGAATTCCGTGTGGGTCGGTACGACCATGTTGTAGACCGTAAAGTCGGGAGCGGATTTCTTGAACTCCGAGATCGCGGCGGCATAGTCCTTGCCCGCTTCATCGCTCGCGCCGCAGAGCTCATACGCCGCGTTCTTGTAGATGTACAAGCCCTGATCGGACGCGGAGGTATATCCGCTGGAGCCGTCGTCGGGGATGTTGGGTGTGTCAAAGGTCAGATCGGCCTGCGGTTTAGTAGGCTCCGGAGCAGTCGTCTCCGCCTCTGTCGCCGCTTCGGTCGCCTTGACGTCATTGGACGCGGGCTTCACACATTGGGTGCAGGTCAGCATCACGACAGCCGCCATACTCACGCACAGTATCGCCGTGATCACGCGCCTGAGTGAGAACCCGCGTTTATTCTCTGTATGTGTCGGTTTGGTGGGTTGATTCATACGTTCCTCCTATGGAAAGGTTTTCCGTTTGATCGTTTGTTGATCGGTACAAATCCATATAACCTTCATTATTATACTACAAAAACCATTTTGATACAATAAAAAATCTGCATTTTTTGAGAAAAATCAAGCAAGAATTGCCGATTTTTTTCATTTTTACCCATAAAAATGACTGATTCCCATTCATTCGGCGGTCATTCTCTCGCAAAAAGGATGGATTTTTCCTTACTTCTTGCACTCTCGAAAAAGATGTGTTATGATAAAGAACAGTTGAATTTTCAAACAGAAAGCGTGATTTGATGAATTATTCTTTTTCCGACAAGGTTCTGGCGCTCAAGCCGAACGCGATCCGTGAGATCTTGAAGAGCGCGTCCGATCCCGACGTGATCTCTCTTTCGGCAGGCAACCCTGCGCCCGACGCGTTCCCTGTTGACGCGATCCGCGAGATTTCCGAGCGCATGCTCCGCGAGAACCCGATCGGCGTATTACAGTACGGCGTGAGCGAGGGCTATACCCCTCTGCGCGACACGCTCAAAACCTATCTCAAAGACAAGCACGATATCGGCGCCGAGGACGATGAGCTGATCATCGTATCGGGCGCGCAGCAGGTCATGGACCTCGCCGCCAAGACCTTCCTCAACGAGGGCGATGTGCTGGTATGCGAGGCGCCCAGCTTTGTCGGCGCGCTGAACACCTTCCGCAGCTACAACACCGAGCTGGTCGGCGTTCCGGTCGATCCCGACGGCATGAACATGGAGGCGCTCGAAAAGACGCTCGATGAAAATCCGCGCGCGAAGCTCATCTACACCATCACCAACTTCCAGAATCCTTCGGGCGTGACCATGTCGCTCGAAAAGAAAAAGCGCCTGTATGAGCTTGCGAAGGCGCATAACTGCCTGATCATCGAGGACAACCCCTACGGCGACCTCAGATACTACGGCGAGAACGTCCCCGCGATCAAGAGCTTTGATACCGACGGCATCGTTATCTATTCCGGCTCGTTCAGCAAGGTGCTCGCGCCCGGTATCCGCGTCGGCTATATGATGGCGAACAAGGCGGCGATGGCGAAGATGATATGATTTTGAAGCGCACCTCGAATACCTGCGCGATCTCTACCGCGCCAAGGCGGATCTGTGCATGAGCCTGCTCGATGAATACGTCGTGCCCAACGGCATCACCTACAACAAGATCGAGGGCGGTCTGTTCATCTGGTGCGACCTGCCCGAGCATGTCGATATGCTCGATTTCTGCAAGAAGCTCACCGAGCGCAAGGTATGCGTCGTGCCCGGCAACGCGTTCCTCACCGACGGCGATCTGCCGTGTCACAGCTTCCGCATCAACTTCTCCACCCCGACCGACGAAGACCTGACCCGGGGCATCAAGGAGATCGGCAAGCTGGCAAAAGAAACAATATCATAAACATTATAACAACAGCGTCATTGCGAAGGGCGAAGCCCTGTGGCAATCCCCTTGTTTTTGCAACCGGTTGCAGGTGGAAGGGGATTCCCACGTTGAGGTGTTTGTCCAAATTTATAATTTGGTATACAACACCCATGCAAGGCTCTCCCAAGAAGCGGAGCATACTTGCGAACGCTGATTGGCAGAGAGCTACTGCCGGGTCTCTGACCCTCCTCGGAATGACAACGATGATAAGGAAAGATCATTATGGAAAACACTACCGAAAAGAAGCAAATCGTATTCTCCGCGATCCAGCCCAGCGGCTCCATCACCCTCGGCAATTACCTCGGCGCCGTCAAAAACTGGGTCAAGATGCAGGAGAATCCTGAGTACAACTGCATTTACGCGCTGGCTGACCTGCACACCATCACCGTGCGTCAGGATCCCGCCGCGTTCCGCAAGAACATCATCGATATGTACGCCTCCATCATGGCGTGCGGCATCGACGTCGAGAAAGCGCCCTTCTTCATCCAGAGCCACAACCCCGATCACGCGGTGATGGCTTGGATCCTCAACTGCTACACCCAGTTCGGCGAGCTCAGCCGTATGACGCAGTTCAAGGATAAGAGCGCCAAGCACGCCGATAACATCAACGCCGGTCTGTTCACCTACCCCAGCCTGATGGCTGGCGATATCCTGCTCTATCAGGCGGACAAGGTGCCGGTCGGTCACGACCAGATGCAGCACCTCGAGCTGACCCGCGACATCGCCAACCGCTTCAACGGGCTGTACGGCAACGTGTTCAAGATCCCCGAGGGCTTCATCCCGAAGGACGGCGCGCGCGTCATGAGTCTGCAGAATCCGACCTCCAAGATGAGCAAGAGCGATGAGAACGCCAACAGCTTTATCCTGCTCTCCGACGATGATAACGTCATCATGAAGAAGTTCAAGCGCGCGATCACCGACAGTGAAGCGAAGGTGCGCTATGCCGAGGGCAAGGACGGCATCAATAACCTGATGTCCATCTATTCCGCGGTCACCGGTCTGAGCTATGAGCAGATCGAGCGCGACTTTGACGGCAAGGGCTACGGCGACTTCAAGACGGCTGTCGGCGAGGCGGTCGTAGCGGAGCTGTCACCCATCCGCAAGCGCTATCAGGAGTATGTCAAGGACAAGAAGTACATCGAAGAGTGCTATACCAAGAGCGTTCAGTTCGTTCAGCGTTTCAGCCACCGCACGGTGGAAAAGGCGATGAAGAAGATCGGCTACATCCTCCCGAAGCATTGATAATTGTCATTGCGAGGTTCAAAGGCTCCCTTTCCTAAGGAGATTCCCCTGTTAGGGGAAATGTCCGCAAAGCGGACAAAAGGGTCTGCTGCCTCCGCTGAGGAGGGCTGTCACCGGGCACTTGTGTCACGGTGACTGAGGGTTTATTTCGCGGCAATAGCTCTCAACAACCAATAAAAGCGAAAGCGGCACGGATCATTCCGTGCCGCTGTTGTTTATGCCATTCATATTGTCCAAACGCGAAGCAGATCAATCTCTCCGTAGGGCGGGGGCTTGCTCCCGCCGCAACCTTTACGTTTAATGTCGTCCAAACGCGAAGCAAATGCCTGTTTCCGTAGGGACGACCATCGGTCGTCCGCGGAATGACGGGCGTTTCCGTTATCGTAAGCAATAGATAGGATAGAAAGGTTTCTGCCATGCGGTACGTCGCAAGCGCCGTCCCCTACATTAATGAGATCTTATTCCACCGCCTCAATAAAATACATCCTCGATGAAAAATCGGGGAAGAGGCGGACGTTCTCGTTATATCCCGTGCCCGAGAACTGCTGTCTCAGCGCCACGCCCGCGCTCATCAGCACCGATCCCTTCGCGGTATGATCCTCTACCTCGCCGCCCATCTTGATGAACCGCGCGATCATATTGTGGAGCATACCGTCCTGACGGATGCGGATGGGGGACATGGTGTTGATCAGACTGCCGAGCGGTAGGTGCGGTCGGGATCCAGCCCCTTGCAGTAGAAGCGGTGCGCCTGTGTGTTCGGCTCCACACTCTCCTGCATCATCATGCCCACGGCACGCGTCTTGTCGTCACTGACGCAGATCCATTCATGTACGTTCCCGGAGCGTATGCGGTAAAAGTCGCCGTATTGCAGGACGTCGCGCCACACCTTGTACAGCGTGATCTGTAAGCGGGTATGCTCCTTGTCCCAGCGGAACATCTTGCCGACGTCCAGTTCATAGCCCAGCGCACCGAACGCCGCGATATTGAAGCGCGTTTCGAGCGGTGTGGTGCGTAATGTCTGGTGGTTGGGACAGCCCGAGACGTGTGCGCCGACGCAGCACTGCGGATAGCCGTAGCTGTAGCCCTCCTGGATGCGGGAGCGGCACAGCGCGTCGGTGTTGTCACTCGCCCAGATCTGCGGGAAGTAACACAGGATACCTAAGTCGAAGCGGTTGCCGCCCGAGGCACAGCCCTCAAAGAGGATATGTGGAAAGCGCTTTGTCAGCGCGCCCATGATCTTATATAAGCCGAGGATGTAGCGGTGTGCCGTTTCACCCTGCCGTTTCGGGAGCAGATACGGCGAGTACACATCCGAGAAAATGCGGTTCATATCCCATTTGACATAACTGATCTTGCCGGAGGAGAACACCTCGCTCATCTTCTTGATCAGATAGTCGCAAATTTCGGGATTGCACAGGTCGAGGATCCGCTGATGCCGCCCCTCGCTGTGGAGCTTGCCCTTGATCGCCATCGCCCAGTCGGGGTGCTGTTCATACAATCGGCTGTTGACGTTGACCATCTCAGGCTCGACCCAGATGCCGAACTGCATCCCGTGGTCGGTGATTTTCTTCGACAGACGGCTCAGCCCGCCGGGGAGCTTTTTATGATTGGGATCCCAGTCGCCGAGGGAGCGGGTGTCGTCACTGCGGTCGCCGAACCATCCATCGTCCATGACGAACAGCTCCACGCCCAGCTCGTGACCCGCTTTGGCGAGGGATACCAGACTGCTTTCGCTGATATTGAAGTAGGACGCCTCCCACGAGTTGAGCAGGATGGGACGTTCCGCTTTTGCCCATTCTCCGCGCAGGATATGCTCCTTGACAAAGCGGTGCATATTGCGGCTCTGTCCCGAAAAACCGTTTTCGGAATAGGTCATCACCGATTCGGGCGCGGTGAAGCTCTCGCCCTTTTCGAGGATAAAACGGAATCCCGCGGGATTGACGCCCTGCACAACGCGGGTCTTGCGGTAGGCGCTGACCTCGGCGGCGGCGTAGTGGTTGCCGCTGTAGATCAGATTGAAGCCGTAGACCGCGCCGCTGTCCTCGGTCGCGTCGGGACGATGGAGCATGAAGAAGGGATTCGCGCGGTTGGAGGAGCATCCGGTGCGGCTTTCGATCACGAACTTTCCGTGCGGGAACAGAGGCAGTGCTTTTCTCCATCTCACGCGTCCATGCGCCGTGAAAGGATGTCGTCTGCCATTCGTTATCGGGCAGATCGAGCTGCGTCGACAGCAGCCGTTCGAGCTCGATCGTGTGATCGCCGTTGTTGACGAGCTTCGCCCATCGGGTGATGACGTCACATTCCGGATAGACGCAGTAATGCAGCTCCAGTACCATCGCGCCGTCCTTGAACGCGAGGCAAAGGTGCTCTGCCGTACCGTCGGCATTGTAAGAGCCGGGCAGTCCGGATAAAGAGGGTTTGCTGTCCGTGATCTCACTGCCGCGATATAAAAAGTCGGTCGTGCGTGAACCGTCCGCATGGACGAGCTCGATGAAAGGCTCGCGGATGTCGCCGTGACCCGTGCCGGAAAATTCCAGGCACATATCCTCGAGCACGGCGGTCGGATGATCCGCGGAATAGACGATCGCGTTGCCGGGCTCGAACTCACGTTTTTGCCGCAGTGCCTCGAGCTCTTCGGCGGTGTCGACATCGATCCTCGCGCCGTAGTACAGGTGCTCCGCGTGACCCGACGGCGTGATCGCGAGCATATATGATGTGTGATCGGTATGCAGGATAAACAGTTCCTGACTGCCGGTGATTTTTTTGATCATGGTGGAATCCTTTTTGTGGTGAAAATGTAGGGCGGGGGCTTGCTCCCGCCGCAACTTTTTTGAATTATCAATGATAGATGCGAAGCAAATGAAAGACTTCTTTCATCTATAGAGAATCGGCGGGAGCAAGCCCCCGCCCTACGAATAGATTATTTCTTCTTCTTCTCGATCGTATCCATGATCTTCTTCTCATTGTAGAAGCCCAGGATGATTGCGCCGAGCACGCAGAACGCCACGGCGACAAAGCCGACTAAGATCATGCCCGTGACAGAGGCGGTGATGTCGTTGCTGTTGGTATTCTGGGTCGTGCCGATGATCGCCAGCGACGTGAACACCAGCATCGCGATCGACTGACCGAACTTCATCGCGAAGGTGCGCGCCGCAAAGAACATGCCCTCGCGGTTCTCGCCGGTCTCGATACCGTCAGCCTCGGCAACGTCCGCGACGATGCTCTGCGGGATGATGCCCAGCAGCGCCATCGGGAACGCCGCGATCACACAGATCACAACGCCGTAAACCACGCCGGGGATCACGGTGGTGCCGATCACGCCGATCAGACCCGCGATCACATACGCGAGCGCCAGCCCTAAGAAGCCGATGATGACGAGCTTCTTCTTACCGAACTTTTTGACCAGCTTGGAAACAAACGGATAGAAGCAGGCGGACAGCACCGTCATGCCGCCGAGGAAGTACATCGTAAAGCTCTCGTCGAGCTTCATGCTGACCTTGACGAAGAACGGCAGACCCGTCTGGAACAGGGTCAGACCCACCCAGTACATGATGTCGGAGCCGGCAAAGGTGCGGAAGCTTTTATTCTTGAAGGTCGCGGAGAGCGACTTGAGCATATTGACGTTGGAGGGCTTGGTGTCGACGAATTCCTTCTCTTTGAGGCAGAAGGTCGGGATCAGCATGCAGATGCACGAGATGATCGCCAGCACGATGAAGCAGATGCGGTAGCTCCACGCGAATCCGACCGAGCCTCGCAGCATACCCGCAAAGACGAACGGCGTATACGCGAGCATCGTGCCGCCGAAGAAGGTCAGCGAGATCGCGGTGGAGATGTACATGCGGTCGTCCTGCGTTTTGCCGAATTCGGAGATCAGCGCGTTATACGGCGTGCAGTACATGGTCATGAACAGGTAGAACAGCACGATGAAGACCGAGATCCACACGATGTTCCACGAGCTGATCGCGTTGATCGGCGCGCAGAACAGCAGCACGGTCACCGCCGACAGCGGGATCGCCGCGTACTGCATGAAGGGGATACGTCTGCCGCGCGGATTCTTACTGCGGTCGGAGAGCGAGGCGATCCACGGGTCGGTAATCGCGTCGAAAACTCTGGATAGGGCGGTGATCAGACCCAGCACGGTCAAAAAGCCGCCGATCACCAGACCGGGTACGATGTACTGGATCGCGCCGCCCTCGATGTCCACCTGCGTGGGCAGGTAGAAGGTGACGAACCACGCGCTGATGATACCGCTCAGCGTCGACCATCCGAGCTGACCGACTGCAAAGATCCTCATCTGTTTTTTTGTTAATCGTTTCATGATGTCCTCCGTTATATGACCGGTTGTATCTGGATTTGTAGGGGAGGGGCTTGCTCCTCCCGAAACTTTTTTGTTCGATTTTATTTTGAGCGAAGCAGATGTTTCTTCTCCTTAACTATTGTTTTCTTTCGGCATGTGCTCTGCCGCGGGAGGAGCAAGCCCCTCCCCTACAAGTATACGGAAAAGTGTCATCTGCCTTTTTTCGCCATGGCGAGCTTGACGACCTCATACGCGCCGTCATAGAGCCCTGATGCCTTGTTCGCCTTGATGCGGTCGCACATGTATTTGAGGGTGGCCTCTTCCTCCAAGAATAGCTTGATCATCTGCAAGGTGTGCGGTACATCCTCGCACTCGAGCGAGCCGTCGCCCATCTCGGCGGAGTGGATCGCGCCCCACTTTTCGTGACCGCCGATGCGCTTTAAGAAGAGCTTGGGGATGGGGTAGAAGGCGAGCTCACTGGGCTTGGTCAGCAGGACGTCCGCCGAACGCATCAAGAGGTTGGTGCAGTACACCGCTTCAAAGATGTTCTCGTGCCAGAAGGCGTGTATACCCTCGACATTGCCGACGATCGCGTCCTGCGCGAAGGTGTTGGTGTCCGCCCAGTCGTTGAAGTGGGCGGTACTGAGTTCGGCAAGCTCCGGGATATCGCGGCACAGCTCATCCCATACCGCCTTATAGTCGCCCACGTTGACATAGAGAGCGGCTTTCTTCGCCTTGACGGCGGGCAATAAGTATTTGATGACTGCCGCGAACAGCTCGCGCTGAGCGCCCGCGCCGCCGATCGACATGAGAAAGCGCATCGGCTCGCCGTTTTTCTTGCGCTCCAGCCGCGCGTCACAGTCCTTTTCGATATTCGCGACCAGCTCGTGGTCGATATAGTGACCGGTATAGACCAGATCCTCTGCCGGCATGGGGTTGAGGACTTCTTTTTTCTTGAAGCCGTTGAGGATGCGGTAGCCCATGTAGCTCTGGTGCGTCTGGATGGTGTGGGTCGCGCCCTCGGCGAGGTGCAGCGCCATCGGCCAGTTATCCGGGATGGCGTTGACCACGTGTTCCATGCCCGCGTGCAGCGCCGCCTGTGCCGGCCACACATGGGTGCCGATCAGCGGAATGTCCTTGGGGATGCTGTGGAACACCGGCGCCATCAGCTCGGCGTTCTTCTGGTCGGCGGCATTGTAGCTGAGCTGTCGGAAGCCCTCGTAGTTCATCGGCTCCCATACGAGCTTGTTGAACAGCGCGAGCTTTTGGCTCAGGCGTGAGCCGAAGCTGTACAGATCGTTCTGCTTGCCGATGACCTTGGTGCAGGTGGTGTCCTTGTAGGAGTTCAGATCCATCCAGTAGGGGGTGTAGCCCAGCGCCTTGGCGGCGGACGCCATCGCAATGGAGATACGGTAGTGACCGAAGCCCATGCGGATGTTGCCGACGATGATACCCTTTTCGGTGTCGAAGGGGATCTCGCCATCACCCTCGTTCACGCGGATATCATAGACGCCTAATGGCTCGTACAGGGTGGCGTTTTCGACCAGCTTCGCGGAATAAGCCGCCTTGCTGTCGTCGCCGAATTGCCTGAGATAGCTTTTCTTTTTTTCGAGCGCCTTTTTATAATCCTTCGCGCTCATTTGGTTGCCGAAAATAACTTTGCTTCTGTCAGCCATCGTGTTCCTCCTTGCGCTTATCACGGTTTAATTAGTTAAAGTGATAAAAACTTATAGTGATATTTGCGTAATTTTATACATATTATATAATAACATAAAGTATTAGAAAAGACAATCCGCACTATGGCGATATTTCAACCTCTTTTCTATTCAACATATACAAAAAGTCAGTGAGGAGTTAGGAGTTATGAGTTAGGAGTTATGAGTGAATGGTGGGCGGACACGCGCGTCCTGCTCATACCCGATGATAGTTTGCGGTGATACCAAAGGCTCCCTTTGGGAAAGGGAGCTGCTGAGCAAAGCGAAGCTGAGGGATTGCACAGATTGATCGAGCAAAGCGAGATACGACAACTCCTCACTCCTAACTCCTCACTATGATTTGACTTCCCCTATGAAACAGCGTATAATACTTTCAGTTCAACAAATCAACAAAAAGAGGGATAGTATGTCGGCAAACACCCATGACAACAAAAAAGCTCCCACAGCGGTCAAGGATCTGGTCTTTACCGCAATGTTTACCGCGCTGATCGCGGTATGCTCCATCATCAGCATCCCCATCGGCGAGGTGCCCGTTACCCTCCAGACCTTCGCGATCTGCCTTGCCGCCGCTATGCTCGGATGGAAACGCGGTACGCTCAGCGTGTTCGTCTATATCCTGCTCGGCGCGGTCGGCGTGCCGATCTTCGCGGGCATGAAGGGCGGCGTCGGCGTACTGGTGGGACCTACCGGCGGCTACATCATCGGTTTTCTCTTAACGGCGCTCGCGGTCGGCTTCGCGGCGGACAGATGGCGCCGTAAGGCACTGCCGCTCACGATCGCCATGGCGGTCGGCGTGCTGCTCTGTTATGTCGTCGGCACCGTCTGGTTCATGGTCGTGACCAAGATGGGACTCGGCGAATCGCTGCTGCTGTGCGTAGTGCCCTTCCTGATCCCCGACGCGGTCAAGATCGCCGCGGCGGTGCTCCTCTCCAACAGATTATCCAAGGTGGTCAGATTATAAATGTGGCTGTTCATCTTTAACTCCATACTCTTAGGCGTCGGACTGGCGATGGACGCCTTCTCGGTATCGATCGCCAACGGCCTGAGCGAACCGAAAATGCGGCGGGTCAAATGTGCCGCCGTCGCGGGCGCGTACAGCTTCTTCCAGTTTTTGATGCCGATGATCGGCTGGGTGCTGGTCACCGCGCTGGTGAGCTGGTTCGGCGTGATCCAGCGCTTTGTGCCGTATATCGCGCTCGGACTGCTCCTGTTCATCGGGATCAAAATGATCGTCGAATCTCTGCGCGGCGCAGAGGAGAAAGAAGCGCGCCGCCTGACCGTCCCGATCCTGCTGATGCAGGCGGTCGCCACCAGCATCGACGCGCTCTCGGTGGGCTTTACCCTCGCCTCGTATGAGCTGCCGTCGGCACTCGCCGCCTCACTGATCATCGGCGCGGTCACCTTCATCATCTGCCTGTTCGGTCTGTGGATCGGCAAGCGCTTCGGCAGTGTTTTCAAGCACGCCGAGGTGGTCGGCGGTATCATCCTGATCCTCATCGGGATCGAGATCTTTGTGAAAAATATATTCTTTTGATCAAGGGGCTTTGAAGAGTCCCTTTTTGATTGCCGTATTCATGTTGACAATGCCGACTGTTCTGTGATAAAATAACCATGTATAACTATGCCCTTTGCATATGTATAATTTGGTTAATGGTGCCGCATCGTCGTCACTCGCCGTATTCGGCAGGCATATCCGGTTGGTATGTCTTGACCTCATGTGGCGGCTCCTCCTCTCCCCAAAAAGCAGGGGCTTTTCGGGGACCCCGGAGAAAGCTTCGCATTTACTATTTGATAAGGAAAGGAACAATACTATGATTACCGCGATGTTATTTGCGGGCGGTAAAGGCGCGAGAATGAAATCCGTCGATCTGCCCAAGCAGTTTTTAGA
>ONUI01000233.1 GCA_900320995.1 uncultured Eubacteriales bacterium | reverse complement strand
CCGCGGTGCGCAAGGTGGACAATATCTCCGACCGCGCCAAGGATAAGGACGCGTACAAGGTCATCGGCTCCACCATGTACCGCTACACGCTCTATAAGGCGGTGCCCCACTATATGAAACAGCTCTTCTGGATGAGCCTGAGCGACTACTCCAGCTTCAAGAGCAACAACACTTATAATCCCGACGCCGACGACAAGTTCTTTGCCGACTACGATAAGGCGGAGGGCTTCACCTACACCGACAAATATCCCTGCGCGGTTCGCGTCTATCATCTCAAAGGCGCCAAGGCACCCTATCGCCTGACCTCAGAGGGCGAGAAGGATCCCGACGGCACCTCACGCTCTGAACAGATCGAGGGTGAATTCAGCTGTATCTTCAAGATGATCGACGACCTTAAGACCAACGGTAAATTCGAGAACGCGCAGATCATCATCACCGCCGACAATGGTAACGAAGACTACAACCAGCGCCCGATGCTGCTGTATAAGGATAAGAACGCGATCGATGTGTACCGCACCAGCGCGGCGCCCGTAACTCTCTTTGATCTGCCCGCCACCCTCGCGTCGTCCGTCACCAAGGATTACGCGAAGATCGGCACCGGCAAGACCTTTGATGACGCGGAAAAATCCACTCCCAAGCGCGAGCGCTACTTCTACCGCAGCGTCGGCTCCAACGCGGAGTCACGCATCGAAGAATACCTGATCAACTCCGCCGAGCTAGATTCCAAAAAGATCAAGCTGACCAACAGCTATCTGCTCAACGGCGGCGTCGTGGAGAACTATGTGCTGGGCAAGGAGCTGACCTTCACCGAGGATGAGACCGCCGCCATGTACTGCAAGTCCGGCTTCGGCCACACCAACGGCTGGCGCACCATTATCAACGGCAAGACTGCCCAGATGGAGATCCCGCTCGATGATCTGCCCGGCAATCTCACCGACCTGCACGCGTATTTCAACGTGCTCAATGTCTATGAGGAGACCGACTGTGTGATCACCGCCAACGACGTGACCGTTTACACCGGCAGGCTCGGCAATGACGCCTGCAACCACGGTTTGAACTTCCTGATCCCCACCGATGTGATCGGCAGAGATAAGACCATCCGACTGACCTTCAGCTTCCCCGAGCTGTATGAGGACACCGACGTCATGGCGCTGACCTCCTTCAAGATCTACAAGCAGTAACGCGTGCCCTTGTTCCGCCTTCTATGATGCGCGCATCTTTGTTCCGCCTTCTATGACGCTTGTGATCAACGGAATTGCATCAACGGCGGGGGCATAACACCATCGAAACGGAATACTATTCTCTTGATCGAATCAGCCTAATATTGTAATCAAAAACTAACGTCCGTAACTCTTTGATGAGTTGCGGACGTTTTTATGATGCATTGTAATATGGTGGGTACGGATTCTCTGTGACGTTGTATGATTCGGTTTGTCTGTGTAGGGACGAGCATTGCTCGTCCGCGTGATAGTAACGATTGTTCCCTATCTACGGTTTTCAATCATCGCAACGCCCGTCATTCTCGGACGATCTATGATCGTCCCTACTGAAACAGGAATATGCTTCGCGTTGAAACAGAATAATAATACTTCGGGAGGAGCAAGCCCCTCCCCTACAGTTCTCTGTCACGTTGCGTCGTTCGATAACTCCGCATTTCTCACTCCTAATTCCTCATTCCTAATTCCTGATCAAAAAGAGCCGCTGCGTTTCCGCAACAGCTCTTTCTCACAATCATTGAATGGTAAAAACTTTATCACCTGTATGGCACGCCGTTGATGATGGTTCAATCAACTACAACGTATCAAAAGGCGAAAACAAAGGCACACGTGCCCACACGTGCCTTAAGCAAGATGTCCCTTCGCCGTGATAACCTCGATGACCTGATCGACGTACTTCTCACAGACCTCGTCCGAGCCTGCCTCGACCATCACGCGGATGACGGGCTCGGTGCCGCTCTCACGGACAAGGATACGACCGTCCTCGCCGAGTTCATCGGCGACCTTCTTGACCGCCGCCTGTACATCGGGATCGTTCTGCGCGTCGGGCTTGCTCTTGACGCGGACGTTCTTGAGTACCTGCGGATAGAATACGCAGGGAGCCGCCAGCTCGCTCATGGGCTTCTCCTTAGCGAGCATGACCTCCATCATTTTCAGCGAGGTCAGGATGCCGTCGCCGGTGGTGGCGTACTTGCTGAAGATGATATGACCGCTCTGCTCACCGCCGATGCGGTTGCCGGTCTGAACCATGTTCTCATAAACATACTTGTCGCCGACAGCAGTCTTTTCATACTCGATGCCGACCTTGTCAAGCGCCTTGTACAGTCCGAAGTTGGACATGATCGTGGTGACGACCTTGTTGTTGAGCAGCTTACCGCGCTCCTTCATATACAGGCCGTAGACATAGAGGATGTGGTCGCCGGTGACGACATTACCCTTTTCATCTACGCATAAGCAGCGGTCAGCGTCGCCGTCATAGGCGAAGCCGATATCCAGACCCTTTTCGACCACAAACTTCTGTAAGTGCTCGATATGGGTGGAACCGCAGTCGGTGTTGATATTATAGCCGTCGGGGCTG
>ONUI01000191.1 GCA_900320995.1 uncultured Eubacteriales bacterium | reverse complement strand
CGTTAAGCCCGAAAAGGAAAAGAAGAAGAAAAAGACGATGGCACAGCGGCTGGAGGGTATGCAGCGCTGAGCCTGAGTTGACTACCGAATCACGGAGGTGCTGTTATGGGACGCGTATTCTTTATGATAGGCTTCGCACTGTTTGTCTTAGGCATTGTTCTGGTGATCGTCGCGCCGATCGGCAAGCGAAAGAACAAGCGCTGCTCCGCTCAGACACAGGGTGTGCTGACGCACATCTCGGATCGATACGGCTCCAACGGCGCCCGTCCGACCATGAAGTACTATTCCTATACCGTGGACGGGGTGGAGTATGAGTTCAAATCGACGGCGATCAACCCGCACGCGAACAAGGTCGGCGATCAATGTCCCATCTGGTATGATCCGAAAAAGCCGAGCGTCGCATTAGAACACCGATACTCCTCCAACAAGCTCTTCAATATCCTGCTCCTCGTCGGGATCCTGATGCTCCTGTCACCGATCCTCTTGGCTGTCCTCTATGCCGCGATCCAAGCGGGATAAGAGCTGTCCGGTCGTTCATTCTTCGATATGCGGTATCCGTGAAAATTTATCCGTAAAAATTCCATACAAGCCCTTGACGAGTTGACAGTGTTGTGCTATACTGTTATTTACCTCGAATAGGGGCTTGTTTTTTTGCGCCCCTTTGAAATCCGCGTGATTTCAGCTTTTTGAGGGAGGCTTATACCGATTTTGTTGTGAGGATCGGTAAATCTATTTCCGAATATAACGGGAGGTGCCGAAATGAGAGTAAAAATCACAATGGCTTGCACTGAATGTAAACAGCGCAACTACAACACCATGAAAAACAAAAAGAACAGTCCTGACAGATTAGAGATGAACAAGTATTGCAGATTCTGCAAGAAGCACACTCTTCACAGGGAAACAAAGTAAACGGAGGTTATTATGGCTGAAGCTAAGAAAAAACCCAACGTATTCTCCAGAATCGGCTCATTCTTCCGTTCCTGCGTCGGCGAGATGAAGAAGATCACTTGGCCTACACCCAAGACCACGACCAAGAACTTTTTGATCGTCATCACCGTGATCCTGATCGCCGGTCTGTTCATCTATGCACTGGACAGAGGTCTGTACGCTCTTCTGAACCTTGTCATGGCGACAGGTACCCATTAAGCTGAGCTTAGGAGAACACTATGTCTGAAGATGCAAAGTGGTATGTCATCCATACCTACTCAGGCTATGAGAATAAAGTCGCCTCGACCTTACAGACGACCGTTGAGAACCGCGGACTGCAGGATATGATCCCCGACGTCAAGGTTCCTACCGAGATCGTCACCGAGATCAAGGACGACGGCTCGTCGAAGGAAGTCGAGCGCAAGCTCTTTCCGGGTTATGTCTTTGTCAAGATGGTCTATACCGATGAAACATGGTATGTCGTGCGCAATATCCGCGGCTGTACCGGATTTGTCGGTCCGTCCTCAAAGCCTGTCCCGCTGACTGAGTCTGAGGTTTATAAGATGGGCGTTGAGAGCCGCGTCGTCGAGGTCTCCTATGATGTAGGCGATCAGGTTCGTATCATCGACGGTCCTCTGGAGGACTTCGTCGGTATCGTAGACGAGCTTGACACCGACAAGAACTACGTCAAGGTCACCATCTCGATGTTCGGCAGAGAAACGCCGGTAGAACTCGAGCTGAATCAAGCTGAGAAGTTAGAAGATTAAAGGCTCCTTTGCTGAGGAGCATGGCTTAGAGCCTTCCCCTTGAGGGGAAGGTGTCACCGACAATTCATTGGCGGTGACGGATGAGGTGGAAGCCTTTCCACTTCATCAATATACGGCATAAGGCGGAAGCGTTTCCACCTCATCCGACCAAATCACCTTTGCAGATGATTTGCCCACCTTCCCCTCAAGGGGAAGGCTATGCAGTTTCCCTTTACAAAAGGGAGGCTATCAAACAACAGGTTATAAAGCTCGCGCTTTATATATGAGGGACTGTGTCCCTTGTGGGAGGAGCCAAATATCCATGACTCCGCCATTGACCACGAATTTAGGAGGAAATAATAATGGCACAGAAAGTAACAGGATTGATCAAGTTACAGATTCCTGCCGGAAAAGCGACTCCGGCTCCGCCTGTAGGCCCTGCGCTGGGTCAGCACGGCGTTAACATCGTTTCCTTTACCAAGGAATTCAACGAGCGCACCAAGAACGACATCGGAATGATCATTCCCGTCGTCATCACCGTATACGCAGACCGTTCTTTCACATTTATCACGAAGACTCCGCCTGCGCCTGTCCTGATCAAGAAGGCTTGCAACATCGACAAGGCTTCCGGCGAACCCAACAAGAAGAAGGTCGCTAAGATCACCAAGGAACAGTGCGCGAAGATCGCTGAGACGAAGATGAAGGACCTCAACGCCGCTAACATCGACACCGCTACCTCTATGATCATGGGTACCGCTCGTTCGATGGGTATCGAGGTCGTCGACTGATAATCAATAGTCATTGCGAGAGAAAAAGGCGCACGCGCCCAATCTCAACCGATTATTTGGTCACTTTCTCAGAATAACAGATTAACTAACAACATCCGGGTGGGAGGAGATCTCCGCTTGACCACCTAAATATGGAGGATTCAATATGAAACACGGTAAGAAATATGTCGACGCGGCTAAGCTGATCGACAGAGCAAAATTATATGACACCACTGAGGCAGTCGATACTGTCGTCAAGACAGCTACCGCTAAGTTTGACGAGACCATCGAGCTTCATGTTAAGCTGGGCGTTGACTCCCGTCACGCTGACCAGCAGGTACGCGGCGCAGTTGTACTGCCCAACGGTACCGGTAAAAAGATCCGCGTCCTCGCGATCTGCAAGGGCGAGAATGAGAAGCTCGCTCAGGAAGCAGGCGCTGATTATGTAGGCGCTGAGGACATGACACAGAAGATCCAGCAGGAAAACTGGATGGACTTCGACGTCCTCATCACCACCCCCGACTGCATGGGTCTGGTCGGTCGTCTGGGCCGTATCCTCGGTCCGCGCGGCTTGATGCCGAACCCCAAGGCAGGCACCGTTACGCCCGACATCGCTCGCGCGATCAAGGAAGCAAAAGCCGGTAAGATCGAGTATCGTCTCGACAAGACCAACATCATCCACTGCCCGATCGGCAAGGCGTCCTTCGGCACCGAGAAGCTCCAGGAGAACCTCGAGACCCTCATGGGCGCTATCGTCAAGGCGAAGCCCGCTGCCGCGAAGGGTCAGTATATCAAGAGCTGCGCGGTTACCTCTACCATGGGCCCGTCCGTGCGCATCAACCCGACCAAGTTCGGCGCTTGATGAAAAAGGCTCCCTTTCCTAAGGGAGCTGTCTGCGAAGCAGACTGAGGGTTGATTACACGGCAACCCTCCGCCCCTCACAAGGTTCGGGGCACCTCCCTTAGAAAAGGGAGGCTTTAAATGGTATCAACTCTTTATGAGTCGATATAAATATCGCTGTTCTAAAGACAACAGGTTCCTTAAGGTATAATGACCATCGGTCGCCTGTCGAGGAAAACGGAAGCGCCGAGGCTCGGAGCCTTCAAATAAAGAACGCGAACACGGTTTCTCGAAGTTGACGCAGTCAACGAAGAGGGATGGTTGAGCGGAGTTATTTGAAGAGAAGCGAAGAGCAACGAGGCGTGACATCATAAGCGTATGATATTTCCGCCTCTCCTCGCAAAGGAGAGGCTGTTTTTATGAACTGCGTGAAGCGCGCTTCATTTTCTTTTGGTGAAGAGCGCAAAAACACCGATAACCGCTCATAGAACGGTTACGGTGCATCAAAAATCACGGAGGTGAAAATTTTGCCAAGCGCTAAGGTTTTAGAACAGAAACAGGCTATCGTAGCTGAGCTGACAGAACGTCTGAAGAATTCTGTGACCGGCGTCCTCGTTAACTACAAGGGTATCAACGTTGCCGACGATACCGCGCTTCGTAAGGAGCTGCGTGAGGCGGGCGTTCAGTACAGTGTCGTCAAGAACACTCTGCTGTCCCGTGCATGTGAAGAGGCTGAGCTGACCGGCTTACAGACCACTCTGGCGGGCACTACCGCTCTGGCTACCTGCGACGAGGATTACGCCGCTGCCGCTCGTATTCTGGCAAACTATGCAAAGAAGAGCAAGACCTTTGAGATCAAGGGTGGTTATCTGGATGGCGAGGTCGTTGATCTGGCGACCATCGACAGCCTTGCGAAGCTCCCGACCAGAGAGGTTCTGCTCGCGAACGTACTCGGTGCGTTCCAGGCTCCCATCGCGTCCTTCGCACGCGCGATCCAGGCGATCGTCGACGAGGGCGGCGTAGAGGAGTGCCTC
>ONUI01000132.1 GCA_900320995.1 uncultured Eubacteriales bacterium | reverse complement strand
CCGGGAAGCGGTATGCAGTAGGAGCCGAACCAACAGAACGCCTCCAAAGCGTAGATATCGATCACATTGATCTTCACACCCGCCAGCTCGGGAATGTTGTACAGCGCGCCGTAGAACACCAACACACCGATGGAGATGTAGGTGATGCGCTCGGCGAAATTCAGCAGGAAGGAGCCGACCAGCGCCTTTTTGTCGTGATTGAGGAGCTTGATCGAATTCTTGAAGCGCTTGACCGACGCGTCGATGCGTCCGAGATACTCTTCCCTATCCTTGATGATGCGGAAGAATGAGCCGATCTTGACAAGCCATGTCGCGATCTTCATGACCGTTTTTTCCGAGATCATGATGATCACATACACGGAGAGGAACAAGAGCTGGACAAGCAGTCCGACGATAATACAGACCTTGACGATCCAAGAGTCGATGTTGATGAACAGATTCGGCCGGACGATGAAGGTGACCAGCGCCAGCGCCATCAGCGACGCGGTATACATCAAGAGGTTCACCGAGAGGATCGCCGTGGTGTGGGAGATCGGGATATCATCCTTGACCATATAATACGCCGAGGCGGGTTGTCCGCCCGTAGCCGACGGTGTGATCGCCGAAAAGTAAATATCCGCCGCGGCATAGGAATAGTTCTTTGTCAGTCGCTTATTGTAACCAAGCGCGCGTGACAGCACGCCGATGCTCATGCCCTTGAATCCGATATTCATGAACATACAGAGAAACGCGCCGAGCAAAAACGGCCAGTGGATCTTACTGACAAAATCCTCCAACGACCGCAGAGAAAAACCGTCGTTGTTGTGGAAGATGATAAAGAAGGTAAATCCGATCAGCAGCAACAAGAAGCCGACATTGATCAACTGCTTTTTCAAACTGGGCTTTTTAGTCTGCATCGGAACCACCTCCTTTTGTCACTCATAGTATTACAACCTATATTCTACCTTAAAACGCATCAAAGGTCAAGTTACAATCAATGTATACCCTTGTCATAACCGCGAATAATAGTCCTATGACGATACGGGAAATGTTGAACGAAAGCATGATCGAGCTCGGCGCGGAGCTGTATTCTAAAGGAGAAGCACTGGATGAACTGATCCGCCTGCAAAAAAGAGGCGGCATGATCGAGTGTCCGAAAGTGCTCAAGCGTGAGGTCATCGAGCGCGAAAACAGGGGCAATACCGCCGCGGGATGCAGGATCGCGATCTGCGACGTCATGCACAGCGGGTCGGCAAAAACAGCGATCAGCGCGGTCACGATCCGGGACGGCGTCGATTACGGAGCGCCCGACAGGCGCAGAGTCAAGCTCATCTTCATGATCGCCGGCAAAAGCGACAGCGACGAGCATAAAAGGGTCAAGGAGAAATTGCAAAAGCTCTTATCCGACCCGACATTCACCGCTCAACTGTGCGCGGCGCAAGATCAAAAAGCCTTTTTAGCATTGTTCGATCAAAGAGAAAACAGACACGTAAAACAGCCGCCGCGGTAGAGTCCGCAGCGGCTTTGATTATAGCTATTATTCTAAATTAGAAATATATTAAAGTGATAAGCCATATATTTTCTTGACATTCTCGCTGAGGATCAGCTTCATCTCATCGTTGGTCAGTCCGAGGTTAAAGAACATCTCCAGCTCATCCTTGGGGTGCCACATCGGGTAATCCGTGCCGAACAGCACCCTGTCCGCGCCGTAACGACGGATGATCTCGGCGGTTTTGTCGAGCGGTACCCATGACATCGTAGAGGAACAGTCGACATAGAGATTCGGGGTGCCCGCCAGCTGTAAGCTCGCCTCTTCCCAGAGCGACCAGCCGCCCATGTGCGCACCGATGATGGTCAGGTTGGTATAGGTCTCCAGAATCGGGATCAGGCGGTTGGTGTTGGAAAAGTCGTAGCGCTTATCGCCCGTGTGCATCAGGATCGGCAAGCCATATTCCTCGCACAGCTCATAGATCTTCAAACAGCGATAGTCGTCGATCTTGAACTGCTGGATATCGGGATGGAGTTTGACGCCCTTCAAGCCCAGATCCACAAGATGCTGAACATCCGCGCGCTGATCCTCGCTGTCGGGATGGAGCGTGCCTAAGCCGGTGAGCTTACCGTTTGAGCCGGCAACAGTCTCGGCGATGAAATGATTGATCGACTGCACCTGCTTGGGTGTGGTCGCGACAGACTGCACCAGAGAATGGTCGATGCCTACTTCCTCGTTGATCCGCAGCAAGCTGGCCGCAGTCCCGTCACACTTGGCGACGGTGTCATAAAAGGTATCGGTACCCGCGACCGCCTTGGCGGCGATCTTCTCGGGATAGATATGACAGTGGGAGTCGATGATCGTATAACCGTTTCTCATGCCGTCACCACGCTGTTCGCTTTTTGCAGACCGAGCTTTTCGACCGCGTCCTCACGCATTTTGTACTTAAGGATCTTGCCGGCGGCGTTCATCGGGAAGCTGTCAACAAAGTCGATATAGCGCGGCACCTTATGACGCGCCATGCTCGCGGCGATAAAGTCCTTCATCTCCTGCTCGGTCATGGTCTCACCCTCCTTGAGGATGACGCACGCCATGATCTCTTCGCCGTAGTTTTCATCGGGAACGCCGATGACCTGTACGTCGGATACCTTGGGATTGGTGTAGATGAATTCTTCGATCTCCTTGGGATAGATATTCTCACCGCCGCGGATGATCATGTCCTTCAAGCGACCGGTGATCTTATAATAACCGTCCTCGGTCTTGCAGGCGAGGTCGCCGGTATGGAGCCAGCCGTCCTTGTCGATGGCTTCGGCAGTCTCCTTAGGCATCTTGTAATAGCCCTTCATGATATTATAACCGCGCGCGAGGAATTCACCGTTGACGTTCGGAGGACATTCCTCACCCGTCTCGGGATCGACGATCTTACACTCGATCTCGGGCAGCTCCTTGCCGACGGTGTTGACGCGGACTTCGATGCTGTCCTCGGTCGAGCTCATGGTACAGCCGGGAGATGCCTCGGTCTGTCCGTAGACGATGGTGATCTCGGTCATGTGCATCTTATCGACGACCTCACGCATTTTGTCGATCGGACAGGGTGATCCCGCCATGATACCGGTGCGCATATAGGAGAAGTCGGTTTTCGGGAAATCGGGATGCTCTAAGAGAGAGATAAACATCGTGGGAACGCCGTGGAAGGCGGTGATATGCTCGTTGTTGATGCACGCAAGCGCGGGCTTGGGGCTGAAATACGGCAGGGGCAGTACGGTAGCGCCGTGGGTCATGGAGGCGGTCATCGCCAGCACCATGCCGAAGCAATGGAACATGGGCACCTGGATCATCATGCGGTCGGCAGTGGACAGATCCATGCGGTCGCCGATATTCTTACCGTTGTTGACGATATTATAATGGGTCAGCATGACGCCCTTGGGGAAGCCGGTGGTACCCGAGGTGTACTGCATATTGCACACATCGTCCTTATCCACCTGCGCCGCCATACGATAGACCTCGCTCTTGGGTGTTTTGGCGGCGTATCCCAGCGCCTTTTCCCATGTCAGACAGCCCTTCTGCTCAAAACCGACGGTGATGACGTTTCTGAGGAACGGCAGACGCTTCGCGTGGAGCTGTTCACCCTCCTTGACGTTCTCCAACTCGGGACACAGACGGGCGACGATCTCGCCGTAGCTGGTATCCTTCGCGCCCTCGGTGATGATCAGGGTGTGGGTATCGCTCTGCTTTAAGAGATATTCCGCCTCATGGATCTTATAGGCGGTGTTGACGGTGACAAGTACCGCGCCGAGCTTGACAGTCGCCCAGAAAGCGATGTACCACTGCGGCACGTTGGAAGCCCATACCGCGACATGGGAGCCCGCCTTGACGCCCAGTGAGATCAGCACACGAGCGAATTCATCGACGTCGTCACGGAACTCGGTATAGGTGCGGGTGTAGTCCAGCGAGGTGTATTTGAACGCGAGCTGATCGGGGAACTCCTCGACCATGCGGTCAAGCACATCGGAGAATGTCGCGTCGATCAGCGTCTCCTTCTTCCAGACGAACTTACCGGTATGGCGGTTGTTCCAATACAGCGCAGATTCGTTCTTGGAGGTATCGGCAAACTGCTTCATATAGCTGATGAACTGAGCGAAGATGATATCCATATCATCAAGATCGGGCTCCCACGTAGGATCCCATACCAGCGAGATAAAGCCGTCGTAGTTGACGGAGCGCAGCGCCTTCATGGTCTCGGTGATCGGCAGATCACCCTCACCGACCAGGCGGTATTCGATGCCGTCAGCGGTCTTGACTCCGTCGTTGAGGTGGACATGACGGACGTAAGCGCCGAGATTGGAAATGATCTTGGCGGGGCTCTCCCCTACGGTGAAGTAGGCGGCGGACATATTCCACAGCGCCGCGACATAATCGGACGCAAAGTATTCGAGCGTATCACGCAGCAGCGCGGTATCCGCGTACAGTCCGCGGGTCTCGATCAAAAGCGAGATCTTATCCTTCTCCGCGTCGGGGAGGATGGTTTCGATCAGGCGCTTAGAATTCTTGACCGCCTTTTCCACATCCTCGTGTGCCTCCGCACGCAGACGGATGTTCGGGATACGCAGATTAGCGGCGATCCTCATACAGCGCTCGATCTCGGCGATCGCGGAATCGAACTGCTCTTCGTCAGCGATATCGTTGATCACGTCGATGCACGGCAGGGTCAGGTTGCGGTCATAGAGCATACGCCATCGTCGCCGCGGCGGAATAATCCTGAAAGACACCGCTCTTCTCGGAGAACGCGGCGTTATTGATATTATGGGGCTCGATGCCCTCGAATTTGAAATACTCGGCGGCTGTGCAAAATTCTTCAAAAGAAATATCATGCCAGCCCTTGGTGGAAAAGGAAAATTTCATCGGTTTTCACATACCTTTCGTTATATTTAGCCTCCCTTTCCTAAGGGAGGTGGCACTTGGCACACATGCCAAGTGGCGGAGGGTTTTACAATATGAAATCATCTTTACACAGCGTATCAACCCTCAGTCGCTATGCGACAGCTCCCTTAGAAAAGGGAGCCTATATGCCTTATTCCTCTTCGTAAACGATCTTGTTAACGGCGCTGATATACGCGCGGATGGACGCTCCGATGATGTCT
>ONUI01000190.1 GCA_900320995.1 uncultured Eubacteriales bacterium | reverse complement strand
TGGTTGAGGTTCAGGTAGATCATGTAGTATTCCATCGAATACATGCCGACGAACTCAAAGAAGTTGCGCAGCACATTGCCTCTGCCGGCGTGACGGATCGAGGTACAGATCCAGCTGAGCAGCACCACCAGCGCCATCGCCGCGATCGAACCGCAGTAGCGATAGAAGAAGATGTACATCGGCTCCTGCTCCTTGGTGTAGCCGGGCACAAACGACTTGATGATCGGCGTATAGTTGAGCACCAGCGTCATGAAGATGACGAACAGCGCGAAGAACGCCCACAGCCAGTTGATGTTGATCTCTTTTTTCTCCTTGATGAACTTGCCCGCCCAGATGCCGATGACGAACGAGGGCACGCGGCACAGCGCGATCTCCCACATCGTATAGAAGCCGGGCGCGACCGCTCTGCACAGGAAGGTGAGCCCGACGATCACCGCGATCGTTCCGAGCATACCCCACAGGCGGAATTTTTCGATGATCTTATAGAAGATCGGGAACACGATATACAGCGCCAGTATCAGCGAGATGAACCAGAATACGCGTTCACCCTTGATGAAGAAATAGGTGAACGAAATGCGGCTGAAATACGCGAGCAAGCCGCTCTCCCTGCCGTGGACATAGCGCAGTGAGAAATAGACCACCGCGATCAAAAACGCCGAGGGCAGTACACGCATCAGGCGTTTCTTCCAGAAGCTGCCCACTCGGCTGTCCTTCGAGAATGAGAAGAACAAGCCCACGCCCGACAGGAACAGAAACATATCGACGCCGATATTGCCCGAGCCGCGGAAATTCTTGACAAGATCGATCAGAAATTGATTATCGGTATACCGCTCCAGCGACAGATAATCGGAATGGAACAGACCGATCCACAGCGTCGCCAGACCGAAGATCACATTGCGGGCTTCACTGATCGTGAACAGATTGAATGTTCTGCGCGATTTTATCATCTTAAACCTCCTCATAGCCATGATGCGGGATCCGATCGGAGCATACACCACGGGCATTTTACATCCTGATTATATCAGCAAACCCATTTATTGTCAATTTATGTTGCGATTCTGTAATCCCCGCCGAAAAAATGTCAGAAGCATGACTCTCCGCCGGGAGAAAGCTTTGGGCTGATCGAGAAGTCCGGGCACAGCTGAAACGCATATTGCGTCGATCGGCGCAAACACGCGTATTTGACGTACTGTATGACGAGCATTTCCGCTATCTAAAGCCCAGAATAAATGTACGACGTTTCTGCCATACGGGAGGAGCATTCCTCGGCGGAGACGCCTTTCTCTAAGCGAGAACGGCAACCCTTTTACTGTCACTTCGTGACGTCTCCCCAACGGGGAGCACCCCTCCCCTACACCTCACGACTGCAAGGTTTATCCCACCCCACACTCCTAACATCCCTCACTCCTAACTCCTCACTCCTAACCACTAACCACTAACTCCTCACTCCTAACTCCTCACTCCTCACTAAAAAGTGGGATTGCATTTTTCCTTATTATGGTATATACTTATTGTGTATGGACATTTTGCGGGAGAAAGCCACCGAAAACCCACCTATCCCCGCAAACAAAAAGATTTAGGAGTGACCACCCATGTGCAAGGAATGTGACAAAAAGACATTTTACATCACGACCCCGATCTACTACCCCTCGGGCAACCCCCATATCGGGCATACCTATACCACCGTCGCGTGTGACAGTATCGCCAGATATAAGCGAATGCAGGGCTACGACGTGATGTTCCTGACCGGTACCGACGAGCACGGTCAGAAGATAGAGGAAAAGGCAAAGGAACAGGGCATTACCCCCAAGCAGTATGTCGACAACATCGTCGCGATCTTTAAGAAGCTGTGGGAGTACATGAACATCAACTACGACCGCTACATCCGTACCACCGACGATTACCATGTCGAGAGTGTACAGAAAATCTTCAAGGAGCTGTACGACCGCGGCTATATCTATAAGGGCGAGTACGCGGGCAAGTACTGCACCCCGTGCGAGAGCTTCTGGACGGAATCTCAGCTGGTCGACGGCAAGTGCCCCGACTGCGGCAGAGAAGTCATCGAGGCAAAGGAAGAAGCCTACTTCTTCAAGATGGCGCCGTTCGCGGAGCGCATCGAAAAACTGCTGACCGAGACCGACTACCTGCGTCCGCGCACCAGAGCGACCGAGCTTGTCAACAACTTCTTACAACCTTCTGTCGACGAGAACGGCAACAAGACCTATGGACTCGAGGATCTGTGCGTATCGCGTACCTCGTTCACCTGGGGCATCCCCGTCACCTTCGACCCCAAGCATGTCGTCTATGTCTGGATCGACGCGCTTTCCAACTATATCACCGCCCTCGGCTATGAGAACGGCGCGTATGACGACTACAAAAAGTACTGGCCTGCCGACGTCCACATGGTCGCCAAGGATATCATGCGCTTCCACGCGATCATCTGGCCCGCCATGCTGATGGCGCTGGAGCAGCCGCTGCCGCAGCACCTCGCCGTACACGGCTGGATCACCTTCAACGGGCAGAAGATGAGTAAGTCCTTAGGCAACGTCGTCGATCCGTTCATCCTCGGTGAGCGCTACGGCGTGGACGCGATCCGCTACCATATCCTGCGCGAGATGGCGCTGGGCGCTGACAGCTCGTTCTCGAACGAGATCATGATCAACCGCATCAACACCGACCTCGCCAACGGTCTGGGCAATCTGGTCAGCCGTACCGTCGCGATGATCGACAAATACTTCGGCGGCACCCTGCCGACCGAGCGTGAGGACGGCGACTTTGACGACGATCTGAAAGCTGTCGCCACCGCGCTCAAAACAAAGGTCGATGGCTATATCGAGAACACGCAGCTCAACAACGCACTGGAGGAGATCTTCAAGCTCGTATCGCGCGCCAACAAATACATCGACGAGACCACCCCGTGGATCCTCGGCAAGGACGAGAGCAAGCGCGCGCGCTTAGCCTCCGTGCTCTACAACCTGCTTGAGAGCATCCGTATCGCCGCCACCCTGCTGTCCGCGTTCATGCCGACCACCATGCCCAAGGTATTTGAGCAGATCGGCGCGACAGAGTACGCGAAATATGAGGACGCGGATAAGTTCGGCGTACTGCCGCTCGACGTCAAGGTCAACCGCGGCGAGGCGATCTTCCCGCGTATCGACGTGGACAAGGAGATCGAGGAGCTCAACGCGATCATCAAGAACAACGAGCCGAAGGAAGAGCCTGCTTTTGATATGCCCGCGCACAAGCCCGAGATCGCGTTCGACGAATTCGAAAAGGTCGAAATGCGCGTCGCGAAGGTACTCGCTTGCGAGAAAGTGAAGAAGTCGAAGAAGCTCCTCAAATTCACCCTCGACGACGGCGAGGGCGAGCGAATCATCCTCTCCGGTATCGCGGAATACTACGATCCCGAGGAGCTCGTGGGCAAGAACATCGCCTATGTCGCGAACCTCGCGCCCCGCAAGATGATGGGCATCGAGAGCTGCGGCATGATCCTCTCC
>ONUI01000256.1 GCA_900320995.1 uncultured Eubacteriales bacterium | reverse complement strand
TCCGTCTATGATTATGAAAGAAACTGCGGCGAAGAGAGCACCCTTGAGCATTACCTCACGCATATCGCGCTGTACACCAACACCGATACCGAGGATAAGGGCGACAAGGTCAAGCTGATGACCGTTCACGCGGCAAAGGGTCTGGAGTTCCCGCACGTGTTCCTCTGCGCGATGAACGAGGGCGTCTTCCCGTCCAAAAAGACGAATACGCTCGAGAAGATGGAAGAGGAACGCCGACTCGCTTTTGTCGCGATGACAAGAGCCGAAAAGCGCCTGTACCTCAGCGAGGCGGAGGGCCGCAATCTCGACGGCTCGCCGAAATTCCCCTCACGCTTCATCCTCGATATCGACCGCGAGCTGCTCGAATACGTCAACGAGCCGAAGGACTCGCTGATCGACGACGCAAAAGGCTATATCGAAACGACTGTCAAATATATGCCGGAGAACCTGAACAGCATCGTGATGCCGATCGGACAGCGTGTGCGCCACGCGGTCTTCGGCGAAGGCACGGTCGTTGACGTCGATACCGACAAGGGCGCCCATCTGATCAAGTTTAATTCGGTCGAGACACCGAGGATGATATCATTCAAGGTGAAGCTGGAAGCACTGCAATAACGATAGATCATCGAGGAGATATCATGGTCTGTTCGGTTGAGATTGCCGCACCCCGTAAACAGGGTTCGCGATGACGATTCGTATACTCCGAATCAAGCGGTTCTCGCATTTTTCAATTTCGTTTATCTCAAAGAAAAAAGGCATCCCGCCGCTGTGAGAAAACAAGCTCCTCTCACAGCGGCAGGATGCCGATCATTTTTTATAACACAAGGAAAAGCATGATCAAATCGATCAGGCGGTCTGTGCCGCTCCGCTTTTTGCCGTACAGGTCTTACGAATGACCAGCGGCCATACGACGGCAGCAAAAAATACCATCAGGAATCCGGTGATCAGATTGCCCCAGTTACCGCCCAACAGCGGCATGATCGTCGCGGGCGCGAGCAGTTCCTTCCACGCGAACAAAAGCGCAAAGCCTACACATGATAAGATAGGCAGCGATGACGCTTTCGATATAGCTTCCGATCAATAAGCCTGAGAAGCCTCCGCAGGCTTTGAACGAGTCGTTCATCATCTTCTGAGGATCTACGAGCAATTTGCCGTCGACATAGTCCATCGGATAAGGCTTTAAGGTGATATACAGGATCACGCCGACTGTCGCGAGGATGCCGACAACCGTCAGGATATCCAGCGCTTTATCATTATCAGCAACACGTTTTTCCGCAAGAATCACAACAGCGACCAGCAAAAGACCTTCCGTTATTCCTACCACCACATCCTGCGGCGTATGAACGCCTAAGAAGTTGCGGGAAAAACCTGTCAGCAGGATCAACACACCGCATAAAATCGAGATCCATCGGCGCTTGTTCCACTGCCATACAGCGGCGCTGCCGTAGTACATAGCGGCACAAAGCGAGTGACCGCTCGGGAATGAATAGCCGGTCGCGGCGACCTTGGAATCACCCGCGGGTACGATACTGTCGCTGCGGATCCACGGACGGTACGCGCAAACCGTCAGCTTGATGACGCCGTTGAGCACCTCGCCGATCCATGCCGTTGCCATAAAGCGATATCCCAATTTCTTGTTCACGCACCAGTAAACGACGAACGGTAAATACGGTAATATATCGACAGCAAATTTTGACAGCGCGTTAAAGAACTCGTCAAACACACCGCCGGTAGATTCTCTCAGGTTTTGCAAGAACAATAGGTATTGCAGATCAAATCCCATTCCATTCCTCCTGTGTTTTATTGTTTATCACACATACGAAAACAAAGTATTGACGGTCACATATAGAGATTTAGAGTAAAATCTGATCAAATCCCGTTACTTCCATGATCTCCTTCACGCTGTCGTTCGTTCCTATCAGCTTAAACTGATCCTTGTCATCCAGGGATTTATACATGATAAGAAGCACTCTCAAACCGGCAGACGAAATATAAGACATCTTTTCTATATGAAGCTCGATTGCTTTTACTCCCTCCGCCTTTTTGAATTGCTCCAAGAGCTGAGGAGCGGTGATGGTATCCATTCGACCTTGGATCTGAGCGGTAAACTTACCGTCCTTACACTCAGACTCAACATGGAAGGGCAAGTCCTGAGCGGCTTTCTGTTCGCTGTTTTCCTTAACGGTCAGCTCCCAGAAACTCATATTCCGGTACACATCCCGAACCCTTGCGTCCTCCGCGCTCGTCGGAGGAAGAACGCCGAAATGATCGGGAAGATGATCCGCAAGGGAGATCTCTTTGACTTCAAAGCCGGCTTTTTCGATGAACGTCTTGATCTCTTCATCTGTTCCTTTGAAGATGATGTTATCATTGAACTTGACGTCAGCCACCGTTCCGGCGGCCTTTTTCGTAACGGCAGTGTATAACGCGACCATGCCCGGATCATTGTCCAGAACAGCGGAAGCGATCGCGTTATCGTGGGTATAGTAAGCGCGATCCACAATGATCCAGCTGCCGCCGTGCTGCTGAAGGACACGGCGTATATTGGAGAAGACCTCTTCGAGCTCCTGCTGTGTAAAGTACATCAAAAGACCCTCGGTGGTGATCAAAAGCTCTCCCTCTTCCCCTTCCAGCGGGGCTGCCATGGAGTCATAGTTGGTGGCGTCGACCGCATCGTAATGGATATTTGCATCACCGCCGTGTATCTTGGCGGCAGCGGGACCGACGTCGTCTATCACGGCAGGGAGGTCAAAGCCATAGTACACCCTACCCTGACGCGACATCTTGATGCCGCGCGCGGTATAGCCGCAGGGGAGGTCTACGACAGTCCTGTCAGGGAAAGCTTGGATCAGGTTGTTCACAAGCTGAAAGCGGGATTCGGTCAAGACTGTGTAGACGGGGAACAGCCGCTTTACCTTTTCCGCCAGCTCCGGAGAAACTCCCTTGCTTTCCTTTTGATCGGCAATAGACCCAAATCCCAGCGCGCCGAGAAGCTGTGCGGAGTCTGCATCACCCGCGGCAGCATCCAGCTGTATGCAGGATTTCGCGGTATTGAATACCGGGTTGACGATCTCTCTTAATTCTTGTACGTTGTCCATGGTTATCGTTCCTTTCTGATATGTTTTGATTGATCATCGTAATCATAACAGAAAACAGGTGGCTTGTCTATAAAC
>ONUI01000189.1 GCA_900320995.1 uncultured Eubacteriales bacterium | reverse complement strand
AGGGAATATCTCCTGCGCTCTCCTACTCCGACCGTCGGGGACGTCAATGTGCTGATGATCCGACTGGGCTTTGCGGACTATCCCGCAGACGACGAGGATTCGCCCGCCGACAGCGAAGCGACGCTGCTGTCTTACTTTGACGGCACGGCGGACAGCGTCAACGGCTTTTATGAGACCTCGTCCTACGGCAAGCTGCGCCTGCATTGCGACAAGGTCTATACCTACAACGCTCTCCGCGAACGTTACGAATACACGTCGTCTTACACCGTGAACGATCTGCTCGCCGAGGTCCTGACCGCTCTTGATGATGAGATCGACTACGGGGATTATGACAGCGACGGCGACGGCTTTTTGGACGTCGTGTGCTTTGACTACGCGGGTCCGATGGGGAACTGGAACGATGTCTGGTGGCCTCATGTTTCGTACAACGGCAATGTTGAGATCGAGGGCAAGAAGCTGTCTGTCTATTCCTTCCTTCGCGGACAGTCCGAGACCTTCAAGCATGAATTCGGTCACGTGTTCGGCGCGGCTGATTATTATTCCTACGGTGAAGCTCATCACGACACGCTGATGACCTTCGACATGATGAGCGTGAACACCGGAGATCACAACGGCTTTACCAAATGGATCTACGGCTGGCTCGGCGAGGAGGATATCGCCTTTATCGATCGGGCTTCGGGTGGAGCGACCGTCGAGCTCGCTCCGATCGAAACGCCCATGGGCGACGGCAAAAAGATCGCGGTCATCGCGCCGTCCTTCAACAGCGAAACGCGCTTTCTTGATGAATTCTTCCTCGTTGAGTACGATTCGGGAGAGGGCAATAATAAGAGCGCGTTTGATGAGTACGGGCTGACAAGCGGCTTCAGGATATTCCACGTCAACGCAAAGGCGTATTACAATGACGAAGAGCTCAGGGCGGCGTTTATGCAGTCCAACGACGCTTTCGGCATCAATCTGATCCATAATACCAAAAACGAGCTGGACGACCCGCTGTTCTGGTCTATGAGCGAAATGTTCTTCCGCGAGGGCGATTCGCTGACCTTTGAGGGTGACCCCAATACGGGACTCAGTACGGACACGATCTATAACGGCAGCTTTTCAGGCGTCAGTATCACGGATTTTGTCACGGGTGATCACCCCTCGTTCAAGGTCGGCTTTTCCGATGAAAAGCCCATCTTGCCCGAGCCGAATTTCACGCTGAAATCCGACAGCCTTTCCTCACAGATCAAAATGACGCTCGTATCCGACCGCTCGCTTGTGCAAAAAGAACGCGGAGCGCAGGGCTATGAGGATCCCTATCTGCTCGCTTCGAACGGCACAAAGCTCACGCTCAGCGTCCGCCCCGTCTCCTGGAGTTCCAATCGGTTTGAACTGCGCTACGGCAACGCGGTTCCCGCCGTCGAGCCGGACACGGAATATACCCTCGTGATCCCGAAGGGCTACTTCCTGTACGGCTATTCGCAGGAAGTTCCCGAATTCAGGGAGCAGATCAAAACAGAGAGCTTTCTGCCTAAGACGGAGATCGAGCGTTACATTTCTGAGACGGGAAAACGCTATTCCAATATCTTCTCCGTGACGGACGATACCTACGGCAGGATCGAGATGAACGCCGACACGAAGAAGTGTGCCTTTATCGAGTCCAACCTGAACGGCGAGGAGATCGCGCGGTATATTTTTACCGCGCCCGTGACCTATCTTTCGCCCAAGTATCTGGTGGGCTGCAGCGCGTATCGCCTGCTTGACGGAACCTATGCTTTGAGCGTCAACACGATCGACAGTGTTTTCTACGTTAAATTTGACCGTTACGGCAAACTGATCAGCGACGTCTTTACTATCGCGGGCGATCGGCTGAGCAAATATCTCAGCAACACGTCAAAAATCGATCCGAAGCCGTTCAAGGACGGCTTGATCATGCAGATGCATACGTCCGACTATCAGGAGGAGGTCGTGCTGACCGTCGATTTTGTGAATGAGCCGACCCTCTCCGACGCCGAGAACAAGACATATATCGCGCTCGACAGAGATCATTATATCATCAAGGAATATCGCGACGACAATGTGCATCTCGGCATATATGACCGCTCTGACAGACAGACAGCCGATATCATCATGAATGACCGCTTTACGTATTTGGGCGCGTTTATCAGGGACAACAAGATCACCGTACTGTCCAGCAGCCGCGAGCGCGGCACAGACGGCCGCGGGTATATCAAGCTGGTGCGCGACGAATACAGCGAGAGCGGCGAGCTGCTGCAAAGCGAGGATATCAGCGAGCAGTCGGGCGATCTCAAGAACTATTACAAATTCGACCGCGTCATTCCTACCGGCAGCGGCTATTACGTTATGGTCAATAACGAGTTCGAAGAAAAGGTAGAGGTGATCGTCTGTGACCTTTCATGGAACAAGCTCGGCGGATTCAGCTTTTCTCCGTATGACGGTCTGGAATTTTTGGGAGAATGCGGGTTGAACACCTCCTATCAGTATTTTGCGGAGGAAGGCGACAGCGCGTATATCATCTCCCGCTTCCATATCGGCGATTTTAAGATCGTTCCCAAGCGCGATCGGCTCGGCGACGCAAATCTGGACGGCGCGGTAGATATCACTGACGCGACGACCGTCCAGCGGTATGATGTCCTTATGACAGAGTTGAACGAAACCGCTCTTTGGCTTGCCGACGTTGATCGTAACGGTCAAGCCGATATTATGGATGCGACATGGTTGCAACGGTTTGAAGTGGGCTTAAAAGCTCCGATAGGGATCGGAAAACCGATTGCCATATAATGGGAAGCCTTTTACGAGCTTGAATTTAGAATAACCATACAAATACATTAACAAACAATAGTGGACTGTCGCAAAACTTCCTGTTTTGACGACAGTCCATTGCTTTGATACATAGTCAAAAGGCGGAAGTTCTAAATATTGAGCTTCTGCTTTTTGCTAATTTTATTATTTGGTAGCGTCCGTCAAGTGAATACCGGTATATAATGCCCGGAGCTTTGTCGTCAGAGATAAAAACAGAATCGCCATCGAAACAGAATACGGAATTTCCGTAGATTTTAATATCGTTGACCGCAAAATTGCTCAATTTGTCAGACAAAGGATCATAGATGTGTACGATCAGCATATCATTTGGCACATCGTTGCTGAATAAGACAGCTTTGCCAAACCCGGCTGTTGCCGCCGCGATATCGTAATTCAAATTGATATAATATCCGTCACCGGAAGGATACAAAACTATATCGGCGCGTCTGCCGCTGTATGTCAGCTTGTAGGCGCCGTAACTGTCAGCTCCGTAGTAAGTATTGTTATCGGCTAAAGCAACAGCAGGCTCGACAGACATAAAGAGGCATACCATCATTACTGTCAAAGCCATAATAGATAATACTCTCTTCACTGTCATCACCACCGTATAAAAAACTATTATTCAAGCCGATCTATTCATCATCCTGAATATCGCCGTCATCAATCCCGATATCCTTTGATGAGCGCTTTCTGTTTCGGCTTGACTTACCGACTCTCGGCAGATT
>ONUI01000186.1 GCA_900320995.1 uncultured Eubacteriales bacterium | reverse complement strand
TGTTCTTCTCGTTGCCTTTGGCAATCACGTTGAAAATGCACATCAGCATCACGCCGACAAAGGTGGCGATCCAGCTGACGCTCCATGCGTTGCCGAGAAATCCCCAAAGCACCTGCACCGCAATGCCGACAAAAAGACAGATCATACCGATTGTTTTCATATATTTCATGACAGTATCTCCTTTCTTATTGATTATCAGACTCTTTGTCCGAATTATCTTTCTTGTCTTTCGCCATACCCTTGTTGATAATGGACAGGATCGCCATCAGGATACCGGCGACGCATACCGCGATCCAACTGATGTTCCACGCGTTGCCGAGGAAGCCCCACAGCACCATGACCAAAAGCCCGACAAAGGGTAAAATGTTGATGATAGTTTTCAGATTCATAATAACTTTCCTTTCTTTGTGTTTTGACACCGTCATTATACGATAGCCGAAATGTGTTTTCAATAAAACGGGAACAAGCGGTAGGATATTCGGTGTGAACGGTTCGTTTCAAAATAACAGAGCGCCGTTTGTTCCCTTAAATCTACCGCTTGTACCAAATCGCTTGATTTGCGTTGTCATTTTTGCTATAATCATCACATACCAAAATAATATTCCGTTCAAATAGCAGATGAAAGTTTGAGAATAGGGAGGAGCTATCGGGTTGAAAACAGATCATGTCATACACGGAAGCTGCTCCCGTTTTGTTTGCCGATACTGCCGGACAAAGTTCGGCTGGCAGCATCAGACTTGGTGTGAGATCTCCGGCAGGACAGAACCCCTGTGTCAAGACTGCGGTTATTATCATCCGCCGTCGGGAGAATGCCGACATCCGGCGATAAAACAGGAAAGGAGGGAGTTGCCGTATGAAGAAGATCAACGTCCGCTTTGAAAGAGATAAAACGACAGACGATATCGACGTTGTCATCCGCGCCGCGGAGAAGGACGATCAAATCCTGTCCTTGATCGAAAAGCTGTCGACCCGTGAATCGGTAAAGCTTACTGTTCTGGATCGCAATAATTGCTCCTGCGTGATCGGTGAAGATGATATCGTCTTCGTATCCGCGGACGGCAAAAATGTTCGCGTAACGGCGACAAGCGGCATATACTGTGCCAAACAGAGCTTACAAAGCATCGAGGAGCTCCTCAGCCGCAAGTTCCTGCGCGTATCGCGCTTTGAGCTGATCAACCTCAGCATGGTACAAAAATACGACTTCACTATCGGCGGCACTCTCCGTATCGAATTCAACAACGGAATGGAAACATGGGCGTCGCGGCGGTATATCCCGCTGATCAGACAGCGACTCTCCGGAGAGGAGGGATACCTATGCTAAAGAAAACCTTAAAGGCGGCGGGGATCGGCTTTTTGATCGGCATGGTTATCGGCAATGTGATCGCGATCCTGACCGGAAACTCGGCTACGGGCGGCGTCACCTTCGCTTCTCCTCAGCTGCTCAATATGGCGAGCGGCAACGGAGTTGTCGCAATGCTGCTGCAAAGCCTTTTCTCAGGCTTGTACGGCGCGGTTTGCTTTGCCGGTATGTCATTCTATGAGATTGAGCGAATGCCGCTGGCGGCGGCTACGGCGCTGCACTGCGCGCTGATCGTCCTGCTGTTTATCCCGATCGCCCTCCTGCTCGGATGGGTGAGCGATATCGGTACCCTGCTGATCATATCCGGCATGCAGCTCGTCGGCTTCTTCATCATCTGGCTGATCATGTATTTCGGGTATAAAAAGCAGATACGAGAGCTCAACGAGATGCAAAAAGGCTTTAACAATAAAGACAAGTAGGTTCGTAATTGTATTGATCACCGAAAGGAGTAATCCAAATGAAAAAACGCATTTTATCCATCCTGTTGGCGCTGTGTCTGTGCCTGAGCATCATCCCCATGAGTTCGTTGAGCACGGCTGCAAAGACGGTCGATGACGACCTTGTTGAAACCGGCTTCAGCCCGGACAACTTCAAGGCGCAGATCAAAAAGGTTTCTATCGGCGCGCCGATCACCGGCACTGACGGTAAGAAGTATCTGCCCGTCGACGTCCATTTCTTTGCCGCAGAGAACCTCAGCGACAGCGATATGGTATATTTCTTAGAGGGCTATTTGAAGGCGCAGCTCAAGGGCGGCGGGCTCGCCGAGAGTATCAGAGGTCTCGGCATGACGCTGATGGGTCCCCTGAAGACCGACGTTCCGCTCGAAAGCAATATGTGGAACTGGGACTGGACACCCTATGAGACCGGCGGCGGTCAGGGCGTGATCAAATATAACGTCCCGCTGCTCGAGGAAAGTGAGACTCAGAGTGTCGAGCAAAGTCAGGCGACCGGCATGACCGAAGTCAACGGTGTCAAGGTCGGTGATGAAATCACCCTGCAAAACGAAACGGTCGTGAATACGAACAACATCCCGGAGCAGATCGTTCAGGAGCTGTTTCCTGACGGTCCGAGCGTATTCTCCGATCCGGTGACCTTTACCGTTGAGGAAGCAAGCAAATACCCCAAGGAGATCACGATCAGTACGGACGACAAGACCGTCGCGCCTCCCCAAGAGGTCGTGCTGCCCTATACCGGTCAGCCGCAGGAGTGTCCCTACAAGGCGACAGCGGGCTATACGGTTTCATTAAACGATCCTCAGACCGACGCGGGTATCTATACCGCTGCTCTGATCCTTAATTCCGGCTGGAAATGGACGGACGGCACCACCGAGGCAAAACCGGCGATATGGGCGATCGACAAAGCGACGATCACCTCGGTCACGCTGTCGGCAAGCCAACTGACCTACAATGGTAAGGATCAAACGCCCCGGATCACTTCCGTCAAGGCGGGCGATCTCACCGTACCCGCGAACGGCTACACCGCGACCTTCCCCGAGCCTTCAAAGTTCGCCGGCAACTATACCGTGACCGTGAAAGGCAAGGGCAACTTCACCGGCTCCGCGAGCGCGGATTATTCGATCGTTGCGATCTACGCGGACACCTGCAACCACATCGAATACCCCAGAGAATATGAGGACAACAAGGATAACGCGACGCACAAGGCGTTTTGCACCCATTGCGGCGGCTGTCTTGCCAATGCCGAGAAGCATGATCTCAAAGACGAGCCCCAAAATGATCCCGAGACCGGAAAGCCTGCCGGAAAGTATCGCACAGTCTGCACCAAGTGCAGTTATGGGGTCGACGGTGAGTGCGACCACAGCGTACCGCGTGAATATGTGGATAACGGCAACGGCACCCACAACGAGCGCTGCAGCCGCTGCCATGTCGTTTTCACAGCAAACGAACCGCACGACCTCAAGGCGACTGCTGTCCTGTCCAACGTCAGCGGCTATGAGATCCATAACGGCGAGGTTTCCGTCGACTGCACCAAGTGCAGCTATCACGAAGATCAGCTCTGTTCCCATGCGGGCACCGGCAGGGACGATTATGTCCCCGCCAAAGGCTCTTATCCCAGCTTTACCCACAGAAGCCACTGCGCGAGATGCAAGAAGCTGATGTTCGAAGAAGAGGAAGCCTGTACCCCCGGCGAATGGGAGCCGAAAGGCTTAGCTGC
>ONUI01000026.1 GCA_900320995.1 uncultured Eubacteriales bacterium | reverse complement strand
GCGCCGAGCTGATGGAGATCTCCGACAGCGAACGCCCCTGCGCGGTGCAGATCTTCGGCACCGAGCCGGATACGATGGCGGACGCGGCGCGGTTCGCGACGCAATACCGACCCGAGGTCATCGATATCAACATGGGATGCCCCGCCCCCAAGATCGCGGGCAGCGGTTCGGGCGCCGCTTTGATGCGCGACCCTGAGCTGTGCGGCAGGATCGTACAGGCGGTCAGCCGCGCGGTCGAGATCCCGGTCACGGTCAAGATCCGTTCGGGCTTTGACGGCGCGCATATCAACGCGGTCGAGGTCGCGAAAATCGTCGAAAAAAACGGCGCGCAGGCGGTGACCGTCCACGGCAGGACAAAGGAACAGTTCTATGCTCCTCCCGTGAATTATGACGTCATCCGCGAGGTCAAGCAGGCGTTGTCCATCCCCGTGATCGGCAACGGCGACGTCTGTGACGCAAAGTCTGCGCAGTATGTGCTCGAGTACACCGGCTGTGACTATCTGATGATCGGACGCGGTGCGCTGGGCAATCCGTGGGTGTTCCGCGAGATCAACGAATATTTCGATAAAGGAATTATCGTCCCGCCGCCGACCCTCGAAGAAAAATGCGATGTTTTGTTACAACACATCAGCGCCGTGGTGGAATACAAGAGTGAGCGCGTCGGCATGAGAGAGGCGCGTAAGCACACGGCGTATTACCTCAAAGGCTTCAAGAATGCCGCGAAGCTGAGGAACCTCGCGTTCTCAATGGAAACGAAAGAGGATCTGATCAACCTGATCGCAGAGATCAAAAACAGCAATCGCCAAGATTGCTTTATATAAATGGCAATAAATGGAAGAACCCGTATATGAAAAACTATCTGGAGGTACAAAATGTACAAGGACTTAATGGATTCTAACGGATTTATCAAAAAGTATGATGAAGAGATCGCCGACGCGATGGACAAAGAGCTTGCCCGTCAGCGCCGGAACCTCGAGCTGATCGCCAGCGAGAATATCGTTTCTCCCGCTGTCATGGCGGCGATGGGCTCCGTACTCACCAACAAGTACGCCGAGGGTTATCCCTCCAAGCGCTACTACGGCGGCTGCTACGCGGTTGATATCGCCGAGGATATCGCGCGTGACCGCGCCTGCAAGCTGTTCGGTGCGGAGCATGCCAACGTGCAGCCCCACTCCGGTTCTCAGGCGAACCAGACCGTATATTTCGCAATGCTCGAGCCGGGCGATACCGTCATGGGTATGAGCCTTAGTGAGGGCGGTCATCTGACCCACGGTTCACCCGTCAACCTCAGCGGCAAGTACTTCAACTTTGTCAGCTACGGCGTTGATCCCGTGACCCACCGCATCGACTACGATAAGGTACTCGAGATCGCCAAGGAATGTAAGCCGAAGATGATCGTCTGCGGCGCTTCCGCTTATCCCCGCGCGATCGATTTCAAGAAGTTCCGCGAGATCTGTGACGAGGTCGGCGCGCTGCTGATGGTCGATATGGCGCACATCGCGGGTCTGGTAGCGGGCGGTCAGCATGAGAACCCCGTACCGTACTCCGATTTTGTCACCACCACGACCCATAAGACCCTGCGCGGACCCCGCGGCGGTATGATCCTGTGCAAGGAAGAGTACGCCAAGGCGATCGACAAGGCGCTGTTCCCCGGTATGCAGGGCGGCCCTCTGATGCACATCATCGCGGCAAAGGCAGTTTGCTTCAAGGAAGCGATGCAGCCCGAGTTCAAGGAATATGCCGAGCAGATCGTCAAGAACTGCAAGGCGCTGGCTGACGGTCTGGTCAAGCGCGGTCACAAGCTCGTGTCCGGCGGCACCGACAACCATGTCATGCTGATGGATCTGCGTGAGGACGGCGTGACCGGAAAGGAGCTGGAGCACAACCTCGACGAGGTACACATCACCGTCAACAAGAACACCATCCCCGGCGAGCCGCTCTCTCCGTTCGTCACCTCCGGTATCCGTATCGGTACCGCTGCCGTGACCACCCGCGGTCTCAAGGAAGAGGATATGGATGTGATCGCCGAGTGCATCTCTCTCGTTATCAAGGACTTTGAAGGCAATAAGGCTAAGGTCGACGAGATGGTAGCGGCTCTGTGCGAGAAGTATCCGCTGTACGAGTAAGAATAAGAAAGGCCCCCTTTCCTAAGGCAGTGGCGCTTAACCAATCGCGAATAAATCCGCTCTTGGAGCGCTGTTGCATGGGAGTTGTACGCCAAATCAAAGATTTGGACAACTCCTCAGGGGCTGTCGCGTCAGCGACTGGGGGTTGCTTCTACTTTTCTTTGGCAACCCTCTGTCACTGACACATGTGTCAGTGCCACCTCCCTTAGGAAAGGGAGGCTTTTACATTCCGGAGGAAAAATCTATGAACACGCCCCTTGCCGACAGACTGCGTCCCGAATCTCTCGATGATATCGTGGGACAAAAGGAGCTTTTGGCTCCCGGACGACCGCTGAGAAAGATCATCGAAAGCGGCAATATCCCCAACTTAATATTCTACGGCCCGTCGGGTGTGGGCAAGACGACCCTCGCGTCCTATATCGCGCGGATCACCAATCGCAGCTTCAAAAAGCTCAACGGTACCACGGCGTCCACCGCCGATATCAAGGAGATCGTGTCCTCGCTGAACACCTTCGAGGGGTTGGGCGGCGTGCTGCTCTATCTCGACGAGATCCAGTATCTCAATAAAAAGCAGCAGCAGACCCTGCTCGAATTCATCGAGAACGGCTCCATCACCCTGATCGCCTCCACGACAGAGAATCCCTATTTCTACATCTATAACGCGATCCTCTCGCGCTCGACGGTGTTCGAGTTTCGTCCCGTCGAGCCGGACGAGATCTTGAAGGCGATCAACAGAGCGATCCGTGTGCTAAGTGAGGAAAAGGGCAAGGAGATCGACTTTTCCGACGAGGCAAAGGCGCATATCTGTTCCGCCTGCGGCGGCGACGTGAGAAAGTCGCTCAACGCCGTGGAGCTCTGCGTTCTGGCAGGGGATGAGGGAGAGGTCATCCGGGTCGATGAGGAGCTGGCGAAGTCGCTGACACAGCGTTCCGGCGCTCGCTATGACCGTGACGGCGACTCGCACTACGATGTGATCTCCGCTTATCAGAAGAGTATGCGCGGATCGGATGTCGACGCGGCGCTGTTCTATCTGGCGCGTCTGGTGGAGGCGGGCGATCTTATCTCCGCCTGCCGCAGACTGGTAGTGTGCGCGTGCGAGGACGTCGGATTGGCGTATCCGCAGATCATACCGATCGTCAAATCCTGTGTGGATATCGCGATGCAGGTCGGCTTCCCCGAGGCGCGGATCCCGCTCGCCGACGCGGTGATCATGGTGTGTCTGGCGCCCAAGTCCAACTCCGGCGTTAACGCGATCTCAGCCGCGCAGGAGGATGTGCGGAAGGGTCTCGGTCAGGTCGTGCCGCGACAATTGCAAAATGTCCATGCCGACGGCGAGGAGCGGGATGTGAAGGGGCAGCATTATCTGTACCCTCACAGCTATCCCAACCACTGGATCGATCAGCAGTATCTGCCCGACGATGTACGCGAGCACCGCTATTACGAGTTCGGCGACAACAAAACCGAACAGGCGTACAAGGCGTATTGGGATAAAATCAAAAACAGCTGATTGGTGAAAATGCGCAGTAACAGCTAAGAGATAATATTGTCAATTGTGCAAATAAAACAGAAAGCATTCCGCGACAGATCCGAGCGTCTGTCGCGGCCTTTTATTCCGGTGTTTTCTTCGTGTATTATGCCCAAAAAAACCATGAAAAATTCTACAAGCTAAATCAAAATATATTTCTAAATCAGAAAATTATATTTGACATTTTTATGTATAATGACGATAACTAGGATTAGGAACTAGTTAAATTAACATGAAAAGGAGGGAACTATCATGGGAATGAAAGGTAAACGGACAAAGCGCGTTATATCCCTTTTGCTGTGTCTGACATTGCTTGTATCCATGCTGGCGCTGGCTGTTTCCGTATCGGCGGCAGAAACCGGCAACATTGTGGCTACAGGCGCTGAAACCTATTATCTGTGGGGTGAGAACAGCAATTCTCCGAATTTCAGCGGTACCACTCCGACAGGTACATTTACTTATGATAGCTCGAAAGGCTACTACTACTATGACCTTAGCGGGTCAAGCGGCGATTACTGCTTTGTTGTTTCGAAGATCTCGGACTCCGCAAACTCGGCAGTCAAGACGCCCGCAGTGCAAACGATCGCCAGCGCAGGTTCTTACTACCTGTCCGCGGGCAACTACCACGGCTTCAACTGTATCCACCTGTGGAACCCGAGCGGCGATACCATCCGCATCAGCTTCACTTCCGAAACAGCGGGTCTCACCGCGGTAAAAGCGGGCAGTGAAGATTCCACCCAGGCGCCCACTACGGCTCCTAAGCCCACCACACCCTCGCCCACTCAGGGCGGCGGTACCAATCCGACCACTGCTCCTCAGCCGACACAGTCGGGCGGCAGTGACGGAAAGACCTATGTCTACTGTGAAAATGAAGCGGGCTGGGGTACCGTGTACGCTTATATGTGGATCAATGGTACTCAGACCAACAATGCCGCATGGCCGGGCAAGCCAATGACGAACATCGGTGGTAACGAATGGCGTTATGAGGTGACCGACAGTAAGTGGGATATGATCATCTTCAGCAACAACGGCTCTGATCAGACCTCGAACCTGACCTTCCCGGGCAACAACTACATGTGGAATAATAAGACCAAAACATGGAGCATCCGGGATACCTCGCCGTTGCAGATATCGTCCTTTGCGACCGATCTTGCGGCCCCCCAGTACAACGGTACGGGCATCACCCTTTCGGCGGAAGCGGAAGGCGAGGGAACGGTCTACTACAAGTTCTCTGTCACCAAGGACGGCAGCACGACTGTCCTGTCCGATTTCAGCACCGCTAATAAGGTGCTCTGGACGCCGCAGAATGCGGGTACCTATACCCTGACCTATGACTTTAAGGACGCGAAGGGCAACCTCAATCAGCGTACCAAGAACTATGTCATCGAGGACGGCAGCTCTGTTGTTGCTCCCTACATCAAGACCGTTACCCCGAACGGCGGCGACATCCAGAACAATTCGAATGTTCAGATCAATGTAGCGGCAGGCGGCGGTAAAACCGGCACCAACCTGCTTTTCTATAAGTACACCATCAAGAATCCGTCCGGCGATATCGTGAATGTTCCGTATTACACACGCAACACGAGCTACGCCTTTACGCCGACGGCTCTCGGACTTCACACCCTGACGCTCAACGTACAGGGCTCCGATAACAAGACCATCGAGCGCTCGTATCTCTTCAACAGCGTAGGCTCTGTCACACCGACAACACCGCCTGAGACACAGCCTCCGGTCCAGCCCACGCAGGCATCTCCGGAACCGACCGAAGCGCCTCCTGCTCCGACGCAGGCGCCTCCTGCTCCGACTCAGCCTTCCACAGATGCTCCCGCACCTGTTGCCGTGTATGGTGATGCTGACGGCGACGGAGATGTCACCATTCTCGACGCTACCTTCATCCAGCGCTATGCGGCGGGTATTAGTCTGCCGACACCGCTCAACGAGCTGAACGCGGACGTCGACGACGATGGCAGCGTTACGATCCTCGACGCGACTCTGATCCAGCGTTTCACTGCGGGAATCATCAACAAATTCCCCGTACAATCTTAAAAGGAGGTAACAGATAATGAAGAAATTTTCACGTATTCTGGCACTGCTTTTGTGCCTTGCGATGATGCTCTCCGTTGTGGTTATCTCTGCTCAAGCGGCTGATACAGACGTCGCCGACGTCGCGGCTGACGCAGATGTTGCCGATGACGGCGCAGATGTCGACGCGGCACAGACCGGCGCGGATCAGATCATCATCCATGTGGATAGCCCCAACAAGACTCCGTATATCTACTACTGGAACGCACTTCCCACCAACAAAGAGACTGCTTACCCCGGTGTGAAGATGTCCAGTGACGCTATCGCCTCTCAGCACGGCGGTAATTGGTATACCTATACCTTCAGCAACACTACCAAGATCAATTTCCTGCTCACCGACGGCACGACCGGCAAATCCGGTCAGATCACCGGTGAACTGACCCGTACCTCCGGCGAGTGGTGGTACACCAAGGAAGGACGCTTCAAGAAGAAGAATCCGTATATTCCGGATGATTATACCTGCGTTGACATGCGTCAGGATTCCATCTATTTCGTCATCACCACCCGTTTCTATGACGGCGATACCGGCAACAACGTCCACTGCTGGGATGACGCCAGGGCGAACAACCCCGATTCCGACCCCGCATGGCGCGGCGACTTCAAGGGTCTTGCCGATAAGCTCGACTATATCAAGGCGCTGGGCTTCTCCGCGGTGTGGATCACACCGGTCGTTGAGAACGCCTCCGGCTATGACTACCACGGCTACCATGCGCTGAACTTCTCCAAGGTCGACGCCCGTTATGAGAGCGACGATTTCACCTATGAGGATCTGATCGCCGCCGCTCATGAAAAGGATATGAAGATCGTACAGGACGTTGTCTGGAACCACACCGGCAACTTCGGCGAGTCCAACATCGAGCCCCTGTTCAACAAGGATGACAGCGACCGTACCAAGCTCGGCGATATGGAGGCTACCATGATCCCGACCAAGAGGCTGCTGGATTACTGCGGTCTGACCAAGGCGGAGGATTACTGGAAGCTCCAGCCCGGTACTCAGCATGACAAGCGCTTGCAGCTGATGAAGCAGACCCAGGGCTTTACCGATATGGTATCGTATGATAAAACCTTCGATCCCCACAACTATTATCATAACGGTTACTTTGGCACCAACTACAACTGGGATGACTATACCTGTAAATTCCACCAGATCGCCGGCGACTGCGTTGACTTGAATACCGAGAATAAGGCTGTTGCCGACTACACCCTTGAAGCTTACGGCCAGTATCTCGATATGGGCGTTGACTCGTTCCGTGTAGATACGGTTCGCCATATCTCCAGACTTTCGCTTAACAAGTGGTATAACGATCGCATCAACGCTGCGGCAAAAGCGGCAGGCAACAACAACTTCTATATGTTCGGCGAGATCTGCTGCCGTGTCAACGAGATCTGGAACCGTAACACATTCACCGAATCTGTTCCGTATTACACTTGGGATGATACTGCTGCAGACCTTGCCAAGCTCTCGGATAATACCGATCCCGATTCGATAAAGAGCAATCTCCAGAATTCTATCGCTTACAATCAGGCTAACATTGACGTCGGCAAATGCCCGACTTCTACCAACGCGTTCCTTAACGGTATCAACTATCACACTCCCGACTATTCCAAGAGCTCGGGTATGGGTCCCATAGACTTCTGTATGCACTGGAACTTTGACACCGCGGGCGCTGCTTTCGGCGTCGGTCAGGCAGAGGATCAGTACATTAACGATTCTACTTGGAACGTTGTATATGTGCAGTCCCATGACTACGGTTGTGACGGCGACCATTTCAATAAGACCGCCTGCGGTACTCAGTCGTGGGCTGAAAAGCTCAACCTGATGTTCACCTTCCGCGGTATTCCCTGCCTGTATTACGGTGATGAAATGGAGTTCCAGAAGGGCGTGCGTATTGACGAGGGTACCAACATCACTCTCGCTAACTCCGGCCGCGCGTACTTCGGTGACTACATCGAGGGTACTGTCAACACCACCGACTTCTCGCAGTACAGCAACGCGACCGGTACGATGGGGACTACCCTGAACAGCACGCTCCCGAAGCATATCCAGAAGCTCAACGCGATTCGTCGCGCTGTTCCTGCTCTGCAGATGGGTCAGTACACCACTAACAGCAACTATGTCAGCGGCGGCATGTCCTTTGTCAGACGTTATCAGGGTTCGTACACCGATCATAAGGGCACCAAAACTGTTGACTCTCTCGCCTGCGTGTCAATCTCCGGCGGCGCTACCTTCAAGAACATCCCCAACGGCACCTATGTTGACGCTGTTACCGGCGCTAAGAAGACTGTTACCAACGGTACGCTGAGCGTAGAATCTACCGGTCAGGGCAACATGCGCGTATATGTTCTGGAGAACAGCAGTTCTACCGTTCACGGCGCGATCGGACCTTCCGGTCAGACTTACCTCAAGTAATGGTTCATTGAGTTTTGCGAGGCTGATAAAGCCTTGTTAATCTCAACAAAACAAACTATCGGCTCCCCTTCTCGTAAGGGGAGCTTTTGTTATTACTGAAAACAGAAGAATGAATCAATATGGATTCTTCTTGTAATTGATGATAAATAGCGGCGTGTGGCTTGTCATAAAATCACGTGTGCAATTAATCAAAAATAAGACGCGCAACTTTTCATAACAATCCCATGTATAATAATTCATAAAAAAGCGGTGTGCAACTTGTCATATTAATCCCGTGTGTAATTAATCAAAAAAAAGACGCGCGCGTCCTTTACTTTGGGGGGCGGTTGTGATATAATACTACAGAATAGGGAAAAATTGCCTTGTTATGCGGCGGAGATGACCGCGCGATCGGCATTGAACGCTCCCCGTATTGACATTGATCGAAAGGAATATGAGAAGATGCAAGCTAACATTTATCGCTCCGTGACCTGCGGAGATTTGAGAGAAGAGCATATCGGTCAGGAGGTACGCATTGCGGGCTGGGTCGAGAATATCCGCGACCACGGCGGCGTTATGTTCCTCGATATCCGTGACGAGTACGGCGTGACTCAGGTCGTCGTGCATGATGACAACATGCTCAAGGACGTCAACCGCGAGTGCACAGTGACCGTTTCCGGTAAGGTCGTCAAGCGTGACGAGGATACTATCAATAAAAAGATCGCGACCGGTATGGTCGAGGTCGTCGCTGAGACCCTCACCGTTCTCGGTAAGTGCAAGAATAACCTGCCGTTCGAGGTCGTATCCTCGACCGCGACCAATGAGGATACCCGTCTGAGATACCGTTTTCTTGATCTGCGTAATCCCAAGGTGCACAACAACATTCTCCTGCGTTCTCAGGTGATCTCCTTCCTGCGTCAGAAAATGAGCGAGATGGGCTTTATGGAGATCGCGACCCCGATCCTCGGCGTTTCCTCTCCCGAGGGCGCGCGTGATTATCTGATCCCCTCGCGTAAGCATAAGGGCAAGTTCTATGCCCTGCCGCAGGCGCCGCAGATCTTCAAGCAGCTTTTGATGGTCTCGGGCTTTGACCGCTATTTCCAGATCGCGCCCTGCTTCCGTGACGAGGACGCGCGTGCCGATCGTTCACCCGGTGAGTTCTATCAGCTCGACTTTGAGATGGCGTTCGCGACGCAGGAGGACGTCTTTGCGGTAGCGGAGGAAGTCCTTTATGAGACCTTTAAGAAATATTCTGATATAGAAATAAGCAAGCCGCCTTTCCGCCGCATTTCGTTCGCGGAGAGTATGCTCAAATACGGTACCGACAAGCCCGATCTGCGCAACCCGCTCGAGATCGTCGAGATCTCCGATCTATTTGAGGAGACCGACTTCAAGCCGTTCCTCAAAAAGTGCGTCCGCTCCATCAACGTGCCCGGCGCGGCGTCCTGCTCCAAGAGCTGGTTCAAGAAGATGGAGGAGTTCGCGCTCTCCATCGGCATGAAGGGTCTGGGCTATGTCAAGGTAACCGAGGATATGAAATTCGACGGCCCGATCGACAAGTTCTTAAAGCCCGGTGACAGGGAAGAGTTGATCGAACGCAACGGCTCCAAGGCGGGCGACGTGATCTACTTCATCGCCGATACCGCTGCCGAAGCGCCCAAGCTCGCGGGTCAGATCCGTACCGAGGTCGCGACCCGACTCGACCTGATCGACAAGAGCCGCTTTGATTTCTGCTTCATCGTCGATTTCCCGATGTTCGAGCAGGATGAGGAGAGCGGTCAGATCATCTTTACCCACAACCCGTTCAGTATGCCGCAGGGCGGTATGCAGGCGCTTCTCGAGAAGGATCCCTGCGATATCCTCGCCTACCAGTACGACATCGTCTGCAACGGCGTGGAGCTTTCCTCCGGCGCGGTTCGTAACCACGATATCGAGATCATGAAGAAGGCGTTCTCGATCGCGGGCTACACCGAGGATGATCTCAAAGAGAAGTTCAAATCGCTGTACACCGCGTTCCAGTACGGCGCTCCGCCTCACGCGGGCATGGCGCCCGGCGTGGATCGTATGCTGATGCTGCTGACCGAGGAAGAGAACATCCGCGAGGTTATCGCCTTCCCGATGAACTCTAACGCGCAGGACGTCCTGCTCGGCTCACCCGGCGAGGTCAGCGAGATGCAGCTGCGTGAGGTTCATATCAAGTTGAGATAACTGACGCCTTCCCCTTGAGGGGAAGGTGGGCAAATTGCAGGACATACATATCCTGCAATTTGGTCGGATGAGGTGGAAACCTCTCCGCGATATCCATATAAGGGATGAGGCAAAAACGCTTCCACCTCATCCGTCACCCGACACAAGTGTCCGGTGACACCTTCCCCTCAAGGGGAAGGCTCCGAGAAAGGACGAACCATTATGATTACACGAGAAGATATCGAAAATATCGCGCTGTTGAGTAAGCTGTTTGTCGATGAAAAGGACATCGACGGCTTGACCGAGGAAATGCAGAAGATCGTTGCCTTTGCGGATACGATCAACAGCGTCGAGGTGAATAGCGGCGAATTTGATAATATCAATAACCTGCAAAACGCTTTCCGCGTGGACGAGGTCAAAGAATCCTTACCCGTCGAGGAGATCCTGAAAAACGCCCCCGAACAGGCGGAGGATCACTTCCTCGTCAGAAAGAGAGCGTGACATGGGACAGATCAAACGCATCCATGAGATGCTCCAAAATAAAGAGATCACATGCGTTGAGCTGACACAACAGTACCTCGACGCGATCGAAAATTCTAATAAAGAATTAAATGCCTATATCACCGTCACCCCCGAGGTGGCGCTGGCACAGGCGAAGAAGGTGGATGAAAAGATTGCCGCAGGAGAAGAGATCGGACTGCTCGAGGGTATTCCGATGACCTTGAAGGACAATATCTCCACCAAGGGGATCGACACCACCTGCGCGTCCAAGATCCTGACCGGCTACAAGCCGATCTATGACGCGACCGTGTATGAGCTGCTCCAAAAAGAGGGCGTGGTCATGCTCGGCAAGACCAATATGGACGAGTTCGCGATGGGCTCCTCCTGTGAGACCTCCTACTACGGCGGCGCGAAGAATCCGCACAGTCTCGACCATGTGTCGGGCGGTTCTTCGGGCGGCGTGGCGTCCGCTGTCGGCGGTAATCTCGCCGTTTACGGACTCGGCTCCGACACCGGCGGCTCGATTCGTCAGCCCGCGTCCTTCTGCGGTATCGTCGGCTTGAAGCCCACCTACGGCGCGGTATCGCGTTACGGTCTGATCGCGTACGCCTCCTCCTTTGACCAGATCGGCCCGATCACCCACGATGTTGAGGACGCGGCGATCGTTTTTGACGCAATCGCGAAATATGATGAAAGAGATTCCACCTCACAGGGCAGTGAGCCGACGCTCACGACTTTGAAGGATGATATCAAGGGAAAGAAGATCGGTATCGCCAACCAGTACCTCGACGGCGTTCGCGAGGACGTCAAGCAGGCTGTCCTCGACGCGGCAAAGGCGTATGAGGAGATGGGCGCCGAGATCGTTTATTTCGATTTTCCCGAGCTGAAATTCGCCCTGCCGTGCTACTATATCCTCGCCATGGCGGAGGCGTCCTCCAACCTCGGACGCTACGACGGCATCCGTTACGGCTACAAGGCGGAGCATTATAACGGCACACATGATATGATCTGCCGCACCCGATCGGAGGGCTTCGGCAAAGAAGTGCAGCGCCGTATCCTGATGGGCACCTATGTGCTGTCCGCAGGCTACTATGACGCTTACTATAAAAAGGCGGTCAACCTGCGCGGCGCGATTGTCGACGCGTTTGACAGAGCGTTTGAAGGTTGCGACGTTATTCTTGCGCCGACCGCTCCCGTGACCGCGTTCAAAAACGGTTATCTCTTCGGCGAAGAGACCGACCAACTCGAGGCGTATCTCTCCGATATCTGCACCGTTCCTGTCAACGCGGCAGGTCTGCCGGGCATATCGATCCCCTGCGGCGTAGACGATGAGGGTCTGCCTATCGGCATGCAGCTCATCGGCAAGAAGTTTGATGAAAAAACCATCCTCAACCTCGCCTATCAGTATGAGCAGAAAGAGGATAAATTTATCGAAACAAAGTGGGGTGTCAAGCTGTGAAATATGAATTAGTAGCGGGCTTTGAGACCCATGTAGAATTGCAGACGAACACC
>ONUI01000180.1 GCA_900320995.1 uncultured Eubacteriales bacterium | reverse complement strand
TTACGTCATCAAGCCGTTCTCGCCGAAAGAGCTGATGATGCGCGTCGCCGCGGTACTGCGACGCTCCGGCAGCGATCAAAAGAACGACAAGAACGCCGGGTTCACCTATCAGGGATTGTCCATCGACTATGCCGCGCGTGTCGTTACCGTCGACGGCGAACGTGTGCGCCTGACCCCGCGCGAATATGAACTGCTGTACTACATGGTCAACAACAAAGGTATCGCCCTGACCCGCGAGCAGCTGATCTCCAAGGTATGGGGCTATGATTTCTTTGGTGATGACCGCACGCTCGACACACATATCAAGCTGCTGCGCAAAAGCCTCGGCGACTATGCCAAGCTGATCGTCACCCTAAGAGGAGTTGGTTATCGTTTTGAAACCTAAAGCTGTACAGGCGCCGGCTGAAAAAGCCGCCGCCAAAAAACGACCCCTTCGGTTTTATCTGTCCATCGGTTTTTTGATCTTTTCAGCTTTATTGCTGATTGTCTTGTGGCTGTTCCAGACGGTGTTTCTGGAATCATTTTACAAAACCGTTAAGACGAATCAGGTCAAATCCTGCGCTTATTCATTGGCGGATTATATCGATACGGATAACTTCAACGATCTGGTGACCGAGATCGAGGAGCAAAACTCCATGATCGTCGGCGTATATGATACCGGTGGAACGACTTTCGTCTGCACCTATGCCTCGACCGCCCGCTTTGGCTTTGACTCGGATATGTCGATGAACTCCGTTTATGATCTGTACGACAAGGCAAGCAGCAACGGCGGAGAGAATTCCACCATTACGCAAATCAAGCGCGACGAGCGATTTTTCAAGCCCAATGAGCAAAAAATGCGGGAATTCAACGGTCAGACCGCGCCCTTTGACGCCTCTGTCGATGAATTTCATCAAAGGCACGAGCCTTCTCTGGAGCGACCCACCTCCGAGAACCTCGCCTATGCGAAGATCGTCGGGACAGGCAGTGAGGAACGCCTGCTGATCGTCGAGAGTGAGATCACCCCCGTGAGCAGTGTCGTCGGCACCCTGCGCATCCAGCTGATCATCATGACGGTCGTCATCCTGCTCTTCAGCATCATCATCGCCGTCATCCTGGCGAAAAGGATCGCGCGGCCGATCTCGGAAACGAATGAAAAGGCAAAGTCGCTGGCGAAACAGGATTATGACCTCACCTTCGACGGCGGCGAATATCGGGAGATCACGGAGCTCAACGCGACCCTGACCTATGCAGCGGGCGAGCTGAAAAAAGTCGATTCGCTCCAAAAGGAGCTGATTTCCAATATCTCGCATGACCTTCGTACTCCGCTGACGATGATCACCGGCTATGCCGAGGTGATGCAGGATCTGCCCGGTGAGATGACCGCCGAGAATTTGCAGATCATCATCGACGAGACCAACCGCCTCAATTCGCTGGTCACCGATCTGCTCGATATCTCGCGCCTGCAGAGCAACACCGCCGACATCAAAATGGCGCCGTTCTCGCTGACCAAGTGCATCGAGAGCATCTTTGCCCGCTACACCAAGCTGATCGAAAACGACGGCTTGATCATCTCTTTTGAGCATGATGAAGAGGTGTTCATCATGGGCGACGAGTTGCGCATCACGCAGGTGCTGTATAACCTGATCAACAACGCCATCAATTATATCGGCGACGACAAGACCGTCATCGTGCGCCAGACCGTGAAGGAGGAACGCGTGCGCATCGAGGTCATCGACCACGGCGAAGGGATCAGCGAAGAAAACCTGAAATATATCTGGGATCGTTATTATCGCGTCAGCAAAGAACACCGCCGCGCGAAGATCGGCACGGGTCTGGGGCTTTCCATCGTGAAGAATATCCTGATCGCGCACGACGCGGAATACGGCGTGGAATCCACCCTCGGCGAGGGCTCGGATTTCTGGTTCTCGATGCCGATCATCCCCACCGATACGGAGGAATGAAACGGTATTTGTCAGAAATGCGGCGAGAGCATAGCCCTGTTCACTACAATAAATGGTGTGGTAAGATTGTAGGGTACGGCGCTTGTCGACGTACCGCATGACGAAACCATATATCTCTTATCTATGGTTTTCGATATTTGAAACGCCCGGCATTCTGCGGATGACCAATGGTCATCCCTACGGAGGCAGAGATTTGCTCCGCGTTTGGGCGACATTAAATGGAAAGGTCTGGCGGGAGGAGCAAGCCCCTCCCCTACAATAGACGTTGCATGTGCTCCGCGTTTAAATGGCGTTTATCGGAAAGGGTTCGGCGGGAGCACAGCCCCCGCCCTACAATTAATGTTGCATGTGCTCCGCGTTTGGGCGACATTAAACAGAAAGGTTACGGGAGGGTCAAGACCCTCCCCTACACTGCATACAAAAAACCCGCAACGGTCCGCTGCGGGTTTGCTTTGTTTAATTTTATCTGACGATATTTCTCCAGTCGAGGTCGCCGCGCTCCAAGCCGTGGATCAGCACCTCCGCCGTCGCGATGTTGGTCGCTACGGGGATGTTGTGCATGTCGCACAGGCGCAGCAGGTTCATGTCGTTCGGCTCGTGGGGCTTGGGGGTGAGCGGATCGCGGAAGAAGATGAGCATATCGATCTCGTTGCAGGCGATACGCGCCGCGATCTGCTGGTCGCCGCCCTGTGAGCCGCCTAAAAACGTCTGTATCTCCAGTCCGGTCGCCTCCGCAACCATCTTGCCGGTGGTACCGGTAGCGCACATCTTGTTTCTGCTGAGTACACCACAGTAAGCAATGCAGAACTGTACCATCAATTCTTTCTTCTCATCATGAGCAATAATCGCTATATTCATACACGCACCTCCACATGAACTTTACCCGGGTTTCTATGATTATCAGTTTTTTACTATGATCGGAACGTCAACGCCCTCGAGACGTTTGACGATGGTATCAAAAACAACAGACGCCTTTGACCAGTTGTTCGCGAGAGCGCCTCTTTGCGAGAGCGCTATGATCCGTACTTCCTCCGGTATGAGCCCGATCAGCCGCATACCGGCTTCATCGATGACCTCGTCGAGATCCTCATAAAGCCCTGCCTGATAAAAGCGTTCTTTATCAAAACGGTTGATGATCAGTCGGCTGTCGGTGATATCCAGCTCCCGCAGACGGTCGCCGATATTCTTACAGCCGCGGATGCTGATCGGTTCGGTGTTGATGACCACCAGCGCGCGGTCCGCCGCGTTAGCCGCGGCATAAAAGCCCGAACCGGTACCGGCGGGAGAGTCGATCAGGATGGTATCGAAATCATTTTTGACCTGATTGACAAAGCGCTTGATCAGCGAGGGACTGACCTCATCGTCGGCGTGCAGCGGTGCGGCGATACAATACAACTCAAAATCGCCCTCGACGCGGTACATCGCGTCACTGCTCTCACACGCGCCGCTGATCACATCGGAGATATCATAGACCAGTCGGTCAGTGACCCCCAGCATCAGATCGACGCCGCGCATGCCGCTGTCGCAGTCGATAACCAAAACTCTTTTTTTCGCTTTAGCCAGCGCTACCGCCAAACCCGCGCAAACCGTCGTTTTGCCGGTTCCGCCTTTGCCGGAAGCGATCACGATTACTTCACTCATTCGCTTCGTCAATTACAAACCTTTCTCAATCTCGATACTACGAGCTATACCTGTTAATATTCTATCATA
>ONUI01000200.1 GCA_900320995.1 uncultured Eubacteriales bacterium | reverse complement strand
CGCGGAGAAGCTGGTCGTAGCGGCGGATATCTCCGAGCAGACCTCCACCGCGGGTACAGAGGCTTCCGGTACCGGTAACATGAAGTTCATGTTCAACGGTGCTGTGACCCTCGGCACCTATGACGGCGCGAATGTTGAGATTGCGCAGCAGGCGGGTGAAGAGAACGAGTACATCTTCGGCGGCAGAGTCGAGGATATCGAGCGCCTCAAGAAGGAAGGCTACGACGCGAGAGCGCTGTATAACACCAACCCGATGATCAAGCGTGTCGTAGACACTCTGATCGACGGCACCTTCTCCGACGGAGGCGCTCAGGGCGAGGGCTCCTTCGCAGAGCTGCACAACGCGCTCATCAACGGCACCAACTGGCACCATGCCGACCATTACTTCCTGCTTTATGATCTGGAAGATTATGTCGCGAAGAAGCTGCAGGCGAACACCGATTATAAGGATCGTGTCGCCTTCGGTACCAAGTGCCTCAAGAACGTAGCGCACTGCGGTATCTTCAGCTCCGACCGCACCATCCTCCAGTACGCTGAGGAGATCTGGAAAGTTAAGTGATCTTAGAATCACGAACCTGAAAAAACGGACTGCCCCGAGTGATCGGGGCAGTTTTTTTGGAAAAACACTTGACTTTTACGCAGGGTAAAAGTATAGAATACAGTTAATTCAGAACCATACGGAGGTGCGGCATGAAAAAGATCGTCTGTTTGGCGGCGACGATGGCTGTCATTCTCTGCTTGACAGCTTGTAGGAAGTATTCGACGGATAAAGATAAATACCTTAGCTTTGCGAGGGAAAACAAGGTTATGCCTGTTGAAGCGGATTTAGGCGATTATACCTGTTTTCATACACTTTGCTATCCTGATATGGGACTGGATAACTATACGCTGATCGCTTGCTATGATAATGCGCAGTATCAAACAGAAAAAGGAAAGGTGCAGGAGCGATATATCTTTGAAACAGAAGCTTTATATGATTCTGTTGAACAACATCAGCTCGAATCGAAATTCACACTAGGCGAGTATGAGTTCTTTCTGTTGGACGCGGAGGAATACGGTTGCCACTCTCCGGAATCGTACTTTATCGGTTTTAACGATAAGAAGTATCAAATAGCATATGTTTACTATTCTGATCGTTCTTTGGACGTGGTGTACTCGTATGAAGATATCTTGATCGATAAATGCGGTTGGAGCATAGCGGTATTACGCGCGGAAGATCTATCTAAAAGGATGAAAACATGAAAATTAAAGCCGTATGTGAGCGCACGGGGCTTTCCGATCGCGCAATCCGCCTGTACATCGACAGCGGACTGCTCGCGCCCGATAAAACCGAAAACTACACGGGCAGACGTTCCTTTGACTTCTCTGATGGCGACGTCACCCGGCTTGACCAAATCGCCGTTCTGCGCGCGTCGGGCTTTTCGATCGCACAGATCAGAGAGGTGCAGGAGAATCCCGAACAAATCCCCGCCATCGTTGCCGAGGTGACCGAAAAGCAGGAAACGGAGCTGAGAAAAGGAGAGAAAGTGCTCGGCTCATTAAACGCGCTCAGCGAAAAGATCGGGTCGTTTGAAGAACTCGCCGATTCGCTGGCGGATGATGAGCATCCCGAAGCGCCCTCTGAGGACAGCCGTATGCGGATCCGTTACCTGATCGCGCGGCTTATCGAGGGCGCGTACAGCAGCGCTGTCATCGACGGGATCGTCCGCACCGTCATTCTGATCGTTTTGGTCTTGTTCGGTTGTTTCGTCAAATTCGACAGCGACGGCGGCTATCTGTTTTCAGCGGGAATGTGGGTCGATCTCGCCGTGATCACCGTCGCGGCAGGTGTTACCGCACTCTCAGCGTGGTTCACCTTGCGGGATGATGACGCGGTGAATATAACGGTCAAGTTCTTTTTGAGCAACCTTGTCGTCGCCGCCGCGGTAGGCGCAATGTTCCTCGTATGGCTGATCGCGCGGATCATCCTCTATCCCGTCCGACCGATCCCGAACTATGAGACCATCCATATCGCCGAGTTGTGGATCGGCTTTATCGGTGGTTCGACGGCGGTCAGAGTGATAACGTTGTGGACGGCGTACAAGAGAAGGGAGCTTAGTAAAGATGGAAAATGCGAAAGTGCTGAAACGGAATAACATCCTCTCTTATATCATCTTTGCTTTGACGGCATTGTTTCCGCTGCTTTATCTCGTTCGACGCGTATTCCTCCCCGACTATACCGTGTTGTTTGACGGATGGATGATTTGTGCCGATGTGCTGCACATTATTCTGCTCGGCATGTGTATCACAATGCTGGTTTTTAAGGATAAGAGCGTCGGCAGGGTGGCAAAGGTATTGCTGATCCTATCCATGATGCTCCTGCCTGTCGGGAGATTTCTGCTGGCTAAAATAACAGAGAAATTGCCTACAACATGGGAATCCCTGCTTTATTTGATATGTGTGGTCGTGTTGGTCATCACGGTGTGGTTCTATGTCAAGTCACCCTATCTGATGATCATTGAATTCCTTGTGTTCAGTTTGGTGATGGGATGCAGTCTGTTTTTCAGCGGTGCTAACTATATATTTGCCTTCGAGAAGCTCGGTGACCTCGCCGATATTCCGTCGCCTGACGAGATCCATCACCTCAGGGTGATCGAGTATGCGGATGACGACAACAGAGATTGGCACCACAAGATCGTCTATTCCTATGACAGTACACATAGCTTTTCGGTCGGAGTGTTGGAGTTCATGAAAGATTGGCGTGAGGTCGAAGATTTTTACGAGCAAAGCCCTCCGTTTGACGAAAATACGGATATCACGTTCAATGATAACGGAACGATCACATTAAAGGATAAGACCTATACCTATGACGGGAAGAGGGTCACCGAACCTTCCGAGCCGCCGCTATAGGCAATAAACGCAGAAAACGCCCTTCCTTTCGGAGGGGCGTTGTTGATGATGAGCCTTCCCCTCAAGGGGAAGGCTTTTTTAAATCACATAATTGTCCGCAGTTTCGGTATGGGCGAGGTCGGCGATGGAGATACCGTCAAAAAATTTGTTGGTCATGTCATAAAAGCCCTGCCACATCTTCAGGGTGCGACATTCCGCGGCACGGGGGCACGGATCCGCGTCGGGGGCTAAGCACACGACAGGCGCGAGGTCGCCCTCGGTCAGGCGCAGTACCTCGCCGACGGAGTATTCCTCGGGCGAGCGGGTCAGCTTGTAGCCGCCGCCTTTGCCGTGTACGCC
>ONUI01000176.1 GCA_900320995.1 uncultured Eubacteriales bacterium | reverse complement strand
TACCAGCACGGTCAGCAAGCATACCCGAGATTTTTTGCGCGTATGTGAAAAGGAGAACAGGATCGTCAACGTCAGCTATGAGCTGCCGAAATCCTATATCCTTTATGACTTCAGCGGAGAATATTCCGTCTATCTCTCACCGCTGAATTCCGCCACCCTGCTCAAGCGTATGACGGAGTAAATAATCGATCAGTGAGAACATCAATGCGAGGAGGAACAGTAATCCGACGCGGCGATCTCACCTTTCACAATAAATATGTTGAATAAACAGGAGAGGAAACTGTTATGAATAGTTGTAGATGTCCGTACTGCGGTAAAAGAATTTCATATTTTACCGCGCTGTCGATTCGCAGAAGAGGAGAATACTACTGCAAAAAATGTAAAAAAGACAGCAATGTGCATATCAAGAAAACCATCTGGGTATTGTTCTTTGCCGCAGTGGTATTCGCGCTGATCATCATGGGATATTATCTTTTGATCACCGACAGAAGAAACCCGTGGTTCATCTTCTTTGTGGCAGTACCCTTCCTGCTGTTTTATCTGTTTTCACCGTTCTTTGTCAGACTGAGACCGAAGAAGAAATTTCAGGATTCTCTCTATGATACCGAAATGGTCAACACGCCGATGGTCGATCCCGATCCGACGATGGCGTCATCCGCCAAAACCGCTCCCGCCTTCATCGATGATCTGGCGTACAGCGACAGAGAGTACCAGCCCGCGATTAATCCGGATGTTTTCAAGGCGATCAAAGGAGAGAGAAAAGCGGTCGAAGAGGTCGACGGCGGCACAAAGGCATTTGATAAATTTGAGAACATTTCCAGCTCCGGCGACGATATCGGAGATACCAAGCTCGTCGGCGATTTAAGAAATGTTCCGCCGAGACGATAAACAGGATACATTATGTTTCGTTTACCCGTATGCCCGCATTGCGGCACCGTATATCGATATAAAGATACAAAGCAGGCGATCAGGAACAAAGAAAACACGTGTTATCACTGTCAAAAGCGATTCCGCGCTAAAATGTTCCCCTATATCCTTGTCGGCGCGATCCTGCCGCTTGCCTTATGTATCGGACTCAATATCTTTTTACTGACGAGAATGACAGATCTGCAGCTCTTACCGTTATTCGGCGTCACGCTGGGATTCATGTTGATCACCTATCTCATCATTCCCTTTTTCACCAAATTCAAAAAGATTGAGGATGGATCGAAGGAACAGAGCAATAAGAAAAAGGGATAAAAGCTGTTAGTTAAGAAAGGCTCCTATTTTCTTAACTAAATCAGTCGACTTTTTATCATGCAAAACGGAGGAATTATCTTGGATAAGAAGAAAGAAGAAATCAGAACCGTCGAAGAAGTCGTAGAGGAGCTCGTAGACAGAGCCAATACGCCCATCGAGATCGTCGATGTGGTCGATGAAGAAAAAATGACAAAGGTAGAGGGAGAATACGGTGCGGATGAGATCCAGGTGCTTGAGGGTCTTGAAGCTGTCCGTAAGCGTCCCGGTATGTACATAGGCTCCACCGGTGAGCGCGGTCTGCACCATCTGGTATATGAGATCGTCGACAACTCGATCGACGAGGCGCTGGCGGGTTATTGTGATAAGATTGATGTGTCGATCCTGCCCGGCAACGTCATCCGCGTCAAGGATGACGGCCGCGGTATCCCTGTCGGTATCAATTCCAAGATGGGTCTGCCCGCGGTCACGGTCGTCTTTACCGTACTGCACGCGGGCGGTAAATTCGGCGGCGGCGGATACAAGGTGTCCGGCGGTCTGCACGGCGTCGGCGCTTCGGTCGTCAACGCGCTGTCCGAATGGCTCGAGGTCAGAGTATGTGACGGCAAGGATGTTTACTTCCAGCGCTATGAGCGCGGCAAGATCATGAACGATCTGAAAAAGATCGGCGAATCCACCCGGCGCGGTACCGAGGTACGCTTCAAGGCCGACCCCGAGATCTTCAAAGATACCGACGTCTATGATTATTCGATCCTCGCGCGCCGTCTGAGAGAACAGGCGTTTTTGAACGCGGGCGTCAATATCGAGCTCAAGGATGAGAGAGATCCCGAGCATATCATCGACAAGGTATTCTATTATAAGGGCGGTATCCGCGAGTTCGTCAATTATATCCATCAGAAAAAGGGATATAATCCCATCCACGACGAGGTCATCTATCTGCGCACGGCGAATATGGAGAATACCTGCGAGGTAGAGATCGCCATGCAGTATAACGACAGCTACAACAACGATATCCGCTCCTTCGCCAACAACATCCATACCACCGACGGCGGTACGCATGAAGAGGGCTTCCGCAGAGCGATCCCGCGCGTGATGAACAATTATGCGACAAAATTCAATAAGATCAAAGAAAAAGATAAGGACTTGAAGCTCGAGTTCGACGATTATAAAGAGGGCTTGACCGCCATCATCTCGGTCAAAATCACTGAGGCGCAGTTTGAGGGACAGACCAAGGCGAAGCTCGGCAATACCATCGTTCGTTCGATGGTCAGCAAGCTGATCACGGACAAGCTCAGCGAATTCTTGGAGGAGAATCCCGCCTCCGCCTCCGCCATCATCGAAAAAGCATTGGCGTCCGCCAAGGCGCGTGAAGCGGCACGAAAAGCGCGTGAGAATGTCCGCCGCAAGACGGGTCTCGAGAGCGCGTCACTCCCCGGTAAGCTCGCCGACTGCCAGAGTAAGGATCGCAGCGAGACAGAGATCTATATCGTAGAGGGTGACTCCGCGGGCGGTTCCGCCAAGCAGGGACGCGACAGAAAATTCCAGGCGATCCTGCCCCTGTGGGGTAAGATGCTGAACGTCGAGAAGGCGCGTCTTGACAAGGTCTACGGCAACGATAAACTCACCCCTGTCATCACGGCGCTCGGCGCCGGCATCGGTGAAGAGTTCGATTCCGAGAAGCTCCGTTATGACAAGATTATCATCATGGCGGATGCGGACGTTGACGGCTCACATATCCGCACCCTGCTGCTCACCTTCTTTTTCCGCTATATGCGTCCGCTGATCGAAGAGGGGCACGTCTATATTGCGCAGCCGCCGCTGTATCGTATCAGCAAGGGCAAGGATAATCACCGCTATGCCTATACCGATCAGGAGCGTGATGAGATCCTGTCGTCGATAGAGGGCAAGACCACCATCCAGCGCTACAAGGGTCTTGGTGAGATGGATCCCGAACAGCTTTGGGAGACGACCATGAATCCCGAGACCAGAACCATGCTGCGTGTGGAGCTTACCGACGCGCAGGAGGCTGACGAGACCTTCTCGATCCTCATGGGCGATCAGGTCGAGCCGCGCAGAGAATTCATTGAAACGAATGCGAAGTATGTACAGAATTTGGATATTTGATCGAATGGAGATAGCCTTCCCCTCGAGGGGAAGGTGCTGAACGAAGTGAAGCGGATGAGGTGAAAACCTTTCTGTTATCAGTCTGATATCATTCCGGTGGAAACGTTTCCACCTCTTCCGACCAATTTGCCTTGATCGGCAAATTGCCCACCTTCCCCTCAAGGGGAAGGCTAACAAAAATGAGGTGAACCCTTTTGGATAATGAGAACAAGAATATCAACACAGAGAATGAGGATTTTGAGGCGGAATACGCCGAGATGATGAACGATACCGAGTATAGCTCCGGCAAGATCATCAACGTCGATATCAATCGGGAAATGCGCAAATCGTTCCTCGATTATTCGATGAGCGTTATCGTATCGCGCGCGCTGCCCGACGTCCGCGACGGCTTGAAGCCCGTCCACAGAAGGATCCTTTACAAT
>ONUI01000174.1 GCA_900320995.1 uncultured Eubacteriales bacterium | reverse complement strand
TCGTCCGTCCAATCCTTGACATTGTACTTGATCTCGTTCATCATGCCCATCACGCGCTTATTCGCGCCGCCGTGCTTGGGACCCTTCAGCGAACACAGCGCCGCCGCGATCGCGGAATAGGTGTCGGTGCCCGAGGAGGTGACGACGCAGGTGGTGAAGGTGGAGTTATTGCCGCCGCCGTGCTCCGCGTGGAGCATCAGCGCCATATCCAGTACCTCCGCCTCCAGCGCGGTGAATTGACGATCCTCGCGCAGGGTGCTCAAGAGGATCTCCGCCGTGTGCTCACAGCGCTCGGGATTATGGATGAACAGGCTCTCGCCGTTGGAATAGTGGTTGTACGCCTGATAGGAATACACGGTCAACAGCGGGAACAGAGAGATCAGCTTCAGGCACTGGCGCAGGACGTTGTCGATCTCGAGGTTCATGACGTCATTGTCATAAGAAGCCAAGGTCAGCACCGCCTTCGCCAAAGCGGTCATCATGTCTTTTCCGGAAGCCTTGAGGATGACGTCGCGCACAAAATGCTTGGGCAATACGCGCGAATCGGACAACAGCTCCATAAAGCCGTCCAACTCCTCACGGTTCGGCAGCTTGCCGAACAGGAGCAGATAGGTCACTTCTTCAAAGCCGAGACGTTTGTCGCGGTGACAGCCCGCGATGATATCTTCGATATTCACACCGCGGTAAAAGAGCTTTCCGTCAGTGGGGACAGGCTTACCGTCTACGATCTTATTCTGGCGGATCTCGCTGATATCGGTCAAACCGGTCAGTACGCCGCGACCGTTGAGATCGCGCAGACCGATGTTGACATTGTACTGGGAATAGAGGGCCTTTTCGATATTGTCGTTCTGGACACAGCTGGTCGCCAGCTGCTGGATCCTTTCATCATTGGTACGAACCTGAGGCATTGCTTCACTTCCTTTATCTTCATTTTCGAATCAATATAATAGTATCCAGAATATTATACCTTATTTTTCGGGATTAGTCAAATCGATCCTGTTGAGGATATATCGATCCGATCATCCGACAAACGGAACCATCCGATACGCTGAAATAAAAGATTCCCTCGTTTTCACAAAAACTCCCCTGTCCGTTCATAATTTGTTCATAATTCCAACAATTTACTCACACAAAGCCCCCGTATACTATAGCCATAACAGAAAAACACATGACAAATTGTCATTGCGAAGTCTTGACATACAGTCAAGACTGTGGCAATCTCAACCGAATCAAGAACAGCCCACCGGAAAGGAGAATCACCATGGCTTTTACTTATATCTTCCAACGAGTCGAAAAGAAATACATGCTCACCAAGGAGCAGTATGAATCACTGATCGAAGCGATCACCCCTTATATGGAGGTCGACAAATACGGCGAGACCGAGATCCGCAACATCTACTTCGACAACACCGACGATGAGCTGATCGAGACCTCGCTGAGAAAGCCTACCTACAAAGAAAAGCTCCGCCTGCGCTCCTACGGCACACCCGATTCCGACAGCACCGTGTTCTTTGAGATCAAGAAGAAATACCGCGGCATCGTCTACAAGCGCCGTATCTCCATGACGCTCAGGGAAGCGTATGAATACATCAATACAGGCAAGCTCCCCTCCCACCTCGAGGGCAACATTCCCGTCGAGATCGACTACATGATGCACCGCTACCGCTTAAGCCCCAAGGCGTTCATCAGCTACCGCCGCGTAGCATGGGCAGGTAAGGATAACCCCGACCTCAGGATCACCTTTGACCGCGACATCACCTCACGCTATGACGACACCCGCCTCGAGAGCGAGTCAGACGGTCACAAGGTGCTCGACAAGGAAACCTACCTGATGGAGATCAAGATTCCCGGCGCAATGCCCTTATGGCTGGCTCACGCGCTCAGCGAGAGAGGCATCTTCTCCCACAGCTTCTCCAAATTCGGCACCGCTCACGTTCAGCAGAAAATCAAGATGGCGTCAGGCTTCTGATATCACATTCATCAACTAATACAAATTGTCATTGCGAGGAGCAAGAGCCCTTGCGACGTGGTAATCTCAACTAATACAAATTGTCATTGCGAGGGGCAAGAGCCCTTGCGACGTGGCAATCTCAACTGATACAAATTGTCATTGCGAGGAGCAAGAGCCCTTGCGACGTGGCAATCTCAACAAATCATCAATATGGATACTATCAAAGGAGGAACAGATCATGACATTCAACACCATTTTTTCAGGCGACAGCATCACCCTGACACAGGGACTCATCGCAGCAGGCACAGCGCTTCTGCTCGGATTCATTTCATCCTACGTTTACCGCTTTAAGAGCTATTGCTCCAAGAGCTTTGCCGTCACACTCACCATCATCCCCGCCATCGTCGCGATGCTGATCATGATGGTCAACGGCCTGTCCGCAGGCGCGGGCATCGCGGTGCTCGGCGTATTCTCACTGGTACGCTTCCGCTCTCAGCCCGGTTCCTCACGCGAGCTGCTTGCGATCATGCTTTCCATGGCGATCGGTCTGGCGTGCGGTGGCGGCTTTATCACCTTCGCGGTATTCGCGGCAGTGGTCGTATGCGTCGTATGGATCATCCTCTTCGCGACGCCCTTCGGCAACACCGCCAAAAAGGAACTGCGGATCGAGATCCCCGAGAACCTCGACTATGAGGGACTCTTTGACGACATCTTCAAGGAATTCACCACCAAGAACGAGGTCATCACCGTCAAGACCGTCCAGATGGGCAGCGTGTATGAGCTCAGATACCATATCTCCATGAAAAAGGATAAGAATGAGAAGGCGTTCATCGACGCGATCCGCGCCCGCAACGGCAACCTGCCCGTATCCTGCGGCAGAGCCAAGAATGAAACCGAGCTCTGATATCACATCAAATCAACAGATAACAACAGCATAGCATGTTATTCTTCTTCATTTCATCACTCCGGATATCATCGACACTCCGGATATCATCGACAGATACAAAACCTAACCCTCTACTCCTCTAACGATATATCCAAACAGGTAGCGGCGGCACTCATCGGGTGTCGCCGTTATCTGTTTTCATCAACATTAAATCAGCAAAAAGCCTTGCGTCTGCTCTCTCAAACTCGTATAATAGAAATTGAGCCGGAGGCATGCGGCTCAATTCATCCCCGCAGAGGTCCTTATGTCACAGTTAACGCAAAAAGCCATCCATAACTCCTTTATCAAGCTGCTCGACAGCAAGCCCATCGACCGCATCACCATCAAGGATATCACCGATGACTGCGGTATTTCGCGCAACACCTTTTACTACCACTATGCCGACCTGCCCGCGCTGGTCGAAGAAATGCTGATGGACAGCGCCGAGGAGCTGATCAAAGCCTATCCCACGATCGACTCGCTGGAGGAATGTGTCAACGTCGGCGCGCAGTTCGTGCTGCAAAACAAACGCGCCGCCAACCATATCTACAACTCGTCCCACCGCTATATCTATGAGCGATGCCTGATGAAGGTCTGCCGCGCGGTGGTCGCCGAATACTTTGAGATCGCGGTACCGAAGGGCAGCTTCAGCGCCGAGGAACGAGAGCTGTTGATCGAATACTACAAGTGCGTCAGCTTCGGTATCATCGCCGACTGGTGCGACAAGGGTATGCGGGACGATTACTCCGATTCGTTCAAAAAGCTGCTCGATCTGCGCAGAAAGATGCTCGCGACAGATTACATCAAATAAAAAATCTCTGAAGTTGTGTAGAAACAAAGAACAGGAAACTTATTCCCACAGTCTTTAGACAATACGCTATAACACTTCTTAGGATAGGTTCCGCCTAAACGCCTTCTCCTCGGGGGGGAAGGTGGGCTTTTCGGCTCCAAATGAGCCGAAAAGTCGGATGAGGGGCTGTCCTATCCGTCTTATCTATGATACAAAGAGGTAGTTGCTTCTCTGATATAGCGGTCACGCTCAGCTGTAATTGACTTCGTCGCGATAGTTGAATCGTCTGCCCCTCATCAGTCAAGCAAAGCTTGACAGCTTCCCCCCGAGGGGAAGCCTTTTTTATTTTTTGCGCAAAAGTGCGGATATGCCCAAATTTTGGGCACAAAAAAATCTTTGCAAATGGTAATCATTCTATTCATATTGTATTTTATATAAGTAGTATAGCGCCGTAAAAAGCGTTACAGACAGAATCGAAGGTGAAAGAATGAAACTATCCAAAGCGATTGTAAAGCTGCGCGTCCCGATCGTACTGCTGACGCTGGTGCTGATGATCCCGGCGTTCATCTTTATGCTCAACACGCGCATCAATTATGATATGCTTACCTACCTGCCCGAGAGCATGGACACCGTCAAGGGACAGAACATCCTGATGGACGAATTCGGCAAAGGCGCGTTCTCGTTCATTATCCTGGAGGATATGCCCGACAAGGACGTTGCCGCGCTCAAAGAAAAGGTCGAGCAGGTCGAACATGTCGACAGTGTGTTGTGGTACAACGACGTTGCGGACATCTCCGTTCCCAAGGAGTTTTTGCCCGATAAGGTATACAACGCCTTCAACACCGACCACAGTACCGTGATGGCGGTCTTCTTCAAGACCTCTACCTCGTCCGACGAGACGATGGACGCGATCCGTGAGATCCGCTCCATCACGGGCGAAAAATGCTTTGTCTGCGGTCTGTCGGCGCTGGTCACGGATCTGAAAGACCTGTGTGAGCGGGAAGAACCCATCTATGTCGGCATCGCCGTCGTCCTCGCGCTCGTCGCGATGATCGTCCTGCTGGACAACTGGCTGATCCCTCTCGTGTTCCTCGCCTCCATTGGCATGATGATCGTGCTCAACCTCGGCACCAACTTCTTCCTCGGCGAGATCTCCTACATCACCAAGGCGCTGTCCGCGGTATTACAGCTTGCCGTCACGATGGACTACAGCATTTTCCTGTGGCACAGCTATAACGAACAAAAACAGATACACAGCGATAACAAAGAGGCGATGGCGGTCGCGATCCACCAAACCTTCCTCTCCGTCGTCGGCTCCTCCATCACCACGATCGCGGGCTTTATCGCGTTGTGCTTCATGACCTTTACGCTCGGTCGCGACCTCGGTATCGTCATGGCGAAGGGCGTGCTCTTCGGCGTGATCGGCTGTCTGACCGTTCTGCCGTCGCTGATCCTGATCCTCGACAAGCCGCTGTCAAAGCTCAACCACCGCTCGCTGATCCCGAGCATGAAGAAGCTCTCCGGCGGTATCGTCAAGATCTTCCCCGTATTCCTGATCATCTTCGTCCTGTTGATCCCGCCGTTTTTGTACGGCTATATCCAGACCAACAACGAAGTTTACTATGATATGGCAGATTGTCTGCCCGAGGAAATGGATTTTGTCATCGCGAACACCAAGCTCAGCGAGGACTTCAACATCTCCTCCACCCATATGATCCTGATGGACAGCTCCATCGACAACAAAGAAGTCAAAAAGATGATCGGCGAGATGGAACAGGTCGACGGCGTCAAGCAGGTATTGGGCATCGAAAGCCTGCTCGGTTCCACCGTTCCCGAGGACATCCTGCCCTCCCATATCAAAGATATATTGGAGAACGACCGCTATGAGCTGATGCTCGTCAACAGCGAGTATCACAGCGCGAGCGACGCGGTCGGCGCTCAGATCGACTCCCTCAACGAGATCCTGCACCGCTATGATAAAAGCGGTATGCTCATCGGCGAGGCGCCGTGCATGAAGGATATGATCGACACCACGGGTCACGATTTTGAGGTCGTCAACCTGATCTCAATCATCGCGATCTTCGTCATCATCGCGCTGGTGGAACGCAGTATCAGTCTGCCGTTCATCCTGATCTCCGTGATCGAGCTTGCGATCTTCATCAACCTCGGTCTGCCCCACTACTTCGGCGAGTCACTGCCGTTCATCGCACCCATCTGTATCAGCACGATCCAGCTCGGCGCGACCGTCGACTACGCGATCCTGATGACCACGCGCTACAAATCGGAGCGGATCTCGGGCGTGGAGAAAAAGGAAGCTATGCGCACGACCCTCACCGCCTCTATCCCCTCCATCCTCGTCAGCGGAATCGGCTTGTTCGCGGCGACCTTCGGCGTGGCGGTCTACTCCGACATCGACATCATCAGCTCGATGTGTATGCTGCTCGCGCGCGGAGCCGTTATCAGTATGCTGATGGTCATCTTCATCCTGCCGGCACTGCTGCTGCTCTGTGACAAGCCCATCTGCTACACCACGACGGGGATGCGCAAATGCGTCAGGAAAAACGATCAAACAAATCGAGTTTAGATAGAGTAAAGGAGAGTTATTATGAAAAGACTGATCAAACTGATGAGCATCATCCTTTGTCTGGCGATCGCGCTGTCGACCTCGCTGCTGGGTGTATTCGCCCTGTCGCTCCAAGGCGTCAGCCTGAAATCCGACGACGACAAGGCTACCGCCGATGAAGCGCCTCTCTACAAGGAAGAGACCGTCTATGTCATGGCGAAAGCCGACGGTACGGTCGACAAGATCATCGTCAGCGACTGGATCAAGAACAATGACCACGCCGACGTCATCAAGGACGTCGCCGCGCTGGGCGATATCAAAAACGTCAAGACCGACGCATCCTTCACGATGGACAGCGACAATATGCGCGTATGGCAGACGAACGGCGAGGATCTGTATATTCAGGGCGAAGGCACCACGCCGTTGCCCGTCGATCTTTCCCTCACCTACACCCTCGACGGCAAGGTCGTCACACCCGACGAGATCGCCGGCAAGAGCGGCGACGTCACCATCCGCTTTGACTATACCAACAACCAATACGAAAATGTTGA
>ONUI01000011.1 GCA_900320995.1 uncultured Eubacteriales bacterium | reverse complement strand
GCAAGCGGAAGCAAGCCGCTGCCTCGAATGTGGCTGCCGAGAGTATTACAAGTGCAAGCTCTTGAATGTCGCGCAACGCTATGACATCGACCCGAGCCGCTTCAAGGGCGAAATGCCGCAGCAGTACACGCATGACGCAAACGCCTTCATCGAGCGCAACACGGCAAAATGTATTTTGTGCGGACTGTGTGTGCGTTCCTGCCGCGAGGTCATGGACATCCACGCTTTAGGCTTGATGGGCAGAGGCTTCACCACCGAACCCTCCCCCGCCTTCGCGTTACCGCTCGATCAGACGAAGTGCAACAACTGCGGACTATGCGTACAGCTCTGTCCGACCGGCGCGCTGACCGAAAAAGCCAACCTCAAAAAGCAAGTACCCCTCAATGAAGAGTACACAGAGGTCAAAGTCGAGATAGATGATCAACAGGCGAGCCTGCTGGTATCTCGCTACAACGGCAAGATACTGCGCATCATCCCGAATGACGAGGTCTCCCGCAACGCGGGACTCAGCCGCGAGGAGCTCTTCAAAAAAGTGAAGTAATAATACAAATACCATCCAAGAGCTGTCGCATCACGCGGCGGCTCTTTTCTTGTCCGCTTGCGGACTTTTCCTCAACGGGAGCACCTTTTCCAAAAAGGAGCATATAGGAAACATCGCCGCCATATTCTCTATATTTCTTTCACGGCATTAACGTACTAAAATATTTGCAATCTCTGACCTATATCACTGCAAATCATACCGTCTCATTCTGTATAAAGTGACGAAATTGCTCTTTTGTATGATTTTTGACGAAAAAATCTTGCAAAAACCCTCCGCTTGTAATATAATATTAACTGTGCAATTTTTCTTTTGGGATATCCCGAGGGAATACAACTAAATAAAAGGCACAAAATCAGGAGGTATATTTTATGTCTTATGTTGATGAAGTCATCGCAAAAGTGAAAGAAAAGAACGCTTCCGAGCCTGAATTCCTTCAGACCGTAGAAGAGGTTCTCAACTCCATTCGTCCCGTTATCGACGCTGACGAAGCCAAGTATCGCAAGCTGGCTTTGCTCGAGCGCATCACCGAGCCCGAGAGACAGATCAAGTTCCGTGTTCCGTGGGTAGACGATAACGGTCAGGTACAGGTCAACATTGGTTACCGTGTACAGTTCAACTCCGCTATCGGTCCGTATAAGGGCGGTCTGAGATTCCATCCGTCCGTATATATCGGTATCATCAAGTTCCTCGGCTTTGAGCAGATCTTCAAGAACAGCCTGACCGGTCTGCCGATCGGCGGCGGCAAGGGTGGTTCCGACTTTGATCCCAACGGCAAGTCCGATATGGAGATCATGCGTTTCTGCCAGAGCTTCATCACCGAGCTCTATCGTCACATCGGTCCCGAGACTGACGTTCCCGCAGGCGACATCGGCGTAGGCGGCAGAGAAGTCGGCTTCATGATGGGTCAGTATAAGCGCATCCGCAACCTGTATGACGGCACTCTCACCGGTAAGGGCACCATGAACGGCGGTCTTGCTGGTCGTGACGAGGCTACCGGCTACGGCGTTGTCTTCTATGCGCGCGAGATGCTCAAGCACTTCGGCGAGAGCCTCGAGGGCAAGAAGGTCGTTATCTCCGGCTTCGGTAACGTTGCTTGGGGTACCGCTAAGAAGCTCGAACAGCTCGGCGCTAAGGCGATCACCATCTCCGGTCCCGACGGCTACATCCTCGACGAGGACGGCGTTACCGGCGAAAAGATCGATTATCTCCTCGAGCTGCGTTCCTCCGGTAAGAACATCTGCGCTCCTTACGCAGACAAGTTCCCGGGCGCGAAGTTCTTCCCCGGCGAGAAGCCCTGGGGCGTTAAGGCTGACCTCTACATCCCCTGCGCTACTCAGAACGAGATCAAAATCGACGAGGCGAAGACAATGGTCGCTAACGGCTGTAAGTTCCTCTGCGAGGCTGCTAACATGCCCACCACCAACGAGGCGATCGATTACTTCAAGGAGAACGGCGTTATCGTCGGCCCCTCCAAGGCTGCTAACGCGGGCGGCGTAGCTTGCTCCTGCATCGAGATGAGCCAGAACGCTGAGCACACCATCTTCACTGAGGATGACGTATTTGAGAAGCTCGAGGCGATCATGGTCAACATCTTCAAGCAGAGTGTCGCGGCTTGCGAGAAGTACAACCTGGGTGACGACCTCATTGCGGGCGCTAACATCGCAGGCTTCGAGCGTGTTGCTAACGCAATGCTCATGCAGGGTATTGTTTAAGCAACAAGTTGTGTTGCATCCCGTTCCGGCAACGTGACGTTGCATCCCGTTCCGCCTATTGATAACGCAGATCTAATCTGTCGCTTCATCAACGGCGTATGGAAAAGACGATCTAACTGTTAAATAATCCATAACATGGGGCTGTCAGAAATGGCAGCCCTTATTCTTTCCTTTGACACGTTTAGTCATATTTCTTTATAAGAAATTACATTGCTGTAATTGACACAAACATCATCCATATGGTAATATGGTAACGCACAAAGCATGATACTGATATACGATATTATTCTTATATCGAATATTAGTATGCAACAGAAACCAAAATCATTTTTGAAAGGGGTTTTCCCATGAACGAAGACAAAAAGAACCTCTCTCCCGACGTTGAAAGCGAGCCCGAGGAGAACATTTCCGAGCTCGGCGACGCGCTGGAAAAGAAGCTGCACGAGAACGAGGACGAAAACGTTCCGCCCGAAATACCTGCTGAGCCGACAGATGACGATGTTCTGGCTGAGATCAAGGAAGCGCTCGACAAAGCGGAGAACAACGAAGGCAAAAGCGATATCCTCGCCGGCAATACCGCCGACGATCGTTTTGAACGCATGACGGAAGATGACTTCCGTGTGCCGGAGGAACCCGAAGAGGACGTCAAAACTGATAATCTTGACGAAAAGCCGAAGGATTACGAGAGCAGAACCGTCATCGTAGATAAAAAGCAAATAGCGGATCGGCAATTCGACAGAGAGGACGGCTTCATCGCGGAAGCTCCCGCCGACAGAAAGCCCGACAGAAGAGAGAACCGACCCAAAAAGAGCAGTCCGGCCAAGGTCATCCTCTGGATCGTCGCAATCATTGCTGTTGCCGCCGCCGCATTCGCGCTGGTACACTTTGTCATCACGCCGAGTATGTCCGGCAACAACGGCAAGGATGCCGCTCAGACAAGCGCTGAGCCCGCAACCGTCGCTCCGACAGAATCCGTTTACGAATCAAAGGCAGCTGAGAAGCTGAGCACTATGTCACAGCGTGAAAAGATCTGTCAGCTCTTTATGGTCACACCTGAGATGCTGATGAACACCGACATCGTCACGCTTGCGGACAACTCTACCGCCGAATCACTGGCAAGTTATCCTGTCGGCGGCGTGATCCTCACCCAGCAGAACACCATCGGCGACGATCAGACAAAGGCGCTGATCGCGGGATTGCAGAACAATTCCAAGATCCCGCTGTTGATCGCCCGCGACGATGACGCGATCATCTCCGAACAAACCGTTAACGAACAGACAAATGTCGACGCCACTGCCGACGGCGCATACAACACTGCCGCAGCCGCCGCACAGCAGAAGAGCAATCTCGGCTTCAATGTTGATTTCTCACTGGACGCGGATCTTTCTGATGTGAGAGCGAGTAAAACCGATCTCACCGACGCCCAAGCAGGCGATCTGATCAGCTCCACAGTGAAGGGGTACAGCGAAAACAAGGTGATCCCCGGAATCAAGTACTTCCCCGGTATACTGGATGCAAAGGACAGTGCCGACGGCTCAGACGCCTTCCGCCACATCACCAAAACCGAGGTCGAGATCGACGCGAGCTCCGAGTTCACCGCGTTCCGTTCCGGAATCGAAGCAGGCGCCGGAATGATCATGGTCGATCACATCATGGTCGATCAGGTCGATAACGAAAAGCCTGCCACCCTGAGCGACAAGGTCGTGCCTCAGTTCCTGCGCAAAAAGCTCAATTATCAGGGCGTAGCCGTCACCGGCGATATGTCCGCCGGCTACTTTACCAGAGAGTACAAATACAGCACGATCGTCAAGGGCATTTTTGCCGCGGATATCGATCTGATCCTTAACCCCAACAGCATCCAGAGCTATGTTCAGGAGATCGAAGGTCTGCTCGAAAGCGGCGAGATCAAAGAAGACCAGCTCAACACAAAGGTCAAGCGCATCCTGACGCTCAAATACCAAAACGGTATGATGGATGATTCCGCTAACGCGACAGAAGCTGTCGGCGCGACCACCGCATCGACACAAGCTGCCGCTGAAACAACCGCTGAAACAACCACAGCAACAGTCGCGACCGATTCCACCACCGCACCGACTGAATAAACAACAAACCGACTCACTCCGAACGGAGCGGGTCGGTTTTTAATATATATTGATCACTGATAACCGCGCAGATGATGGTCATGCAATGAGGCAATCGTTTCAGTCATCGAAAGCGTCAGATAGAAAAGCGACGTTTCTGCCATGCGGATGGTCGATGACCATCCCTACGAAAAAAGCTTCGTTTTCTTACTGACATTCATATTTTCACTTTGACAAGCTATTGCAAAAAGGCTCCCTTATTCAGGGAGCCTCGTTATATGGTCAATTATTTCTTGGAATTGAAGATCGACATGATGTCATAGAAGGAATCATCATCGTCGGTGGAGTCTACTTCGACCTTGGGAGCCGGAGCAACAGGCTCAGCCAGCGGATCGGGAGCCGGAGCAACAGCAGACGCAGCGGTGGAAGCCGCTGTGGGAGCGGAGGTCGGGAACGCGCCGGAGTTATCGTTGTTGCCGCCGCAGCCGGTAGCGATAACGGTCACGCTGATCTCGTCCTTCATATCCTCGTCGATGACAGCACCCCAGATGATGTTCGCGTCGGGAGCAGCCTTCTGCTGAACCATGGTGGACGCCGCGTCGATATCGTCGAGGGTGATATCGGGAGAAGCAGTGATGTTGATGATCACGCCGGTAGCGCCGTCGATGGAGGTCTCCAGCAGTGCGGAGGAGATCGCCATATCAGCCGCCACAACGCTCTTATCCTTCCCGGTCGCCTTACCGATACCCATGTGCGCGTAACCTGCGTCACGCATGATAGCGGATACATCGGCGAAGTCGAGGTTGACAAGACCGGGAACAACGATCAGATCGGAGATGCTCTGTACACCCTGACGGAGTACATCATCGGCGATCAGGAACGCGTTCTGCAGGGTGATGGTCTGGTCGGAAACGTGCTTCAAGCGCTCGTTGGGCACGATGATCAGGGAGTCGACGCAAGCGGACAGCTCCGCGATACCCTGCTCAGCCTGAGCCATACGCTTCTTGCCTTCAAAAGCAAAGGGCTTGGTCACGACAGCTACGGTCAGGATACCCATATCCTTTGCGATATTCGCAACGATGGGAGCCGCGCCTGTACCGGTGCCGCCGCCCATACCTGCGGTGATAAATACCATATCTGTATCCTTCAGGAGCGCCGCGATCTCTTCACGGTTCTCTTCGGCAGCAGCCTGTCCGACACTGGGCATAGAGCCTGCGCCCTTGCCGCGGGTAGCCTTCTCACCGATCTGGATCTTCTCCTGAGCTTGGGAATAACGCAGAACATGCTCGTCCGTGTTGATAGCGATGAACTCGACGTTCTTAACGTCCATTTTAATCATGCGGTTCACAGCGTTACCGCCGCCACCGCCGACGCCGATTACCTTGATAACCGGAAGACCGCTGTTCGGGTTCTTTTCCACTTCAAAAGCCATTTTATATATCCTCCTTGTCATACGAGCGAAAGCGCAGTGCAGTCGCGCATAGGGTGTCTATAGATATCCAAACCTGCTGAAAATGGCAATATTTCGGCAATTTTCGGCTTATCAATCTTGGCAGGCGCCAGCCTGCCTGCACTTTCTGCACCGAAACTTGCTCGAAATCTTGCCATTTTCAGTCCTTCGGAGTTTTGACGGTGCAGATTTTTGTCTGACCGCGGCAAAACCACAGCGAACCCTTGACGGGTTCGCGAGGATTTTAACAATGGACAGGCTAAAATATGCCCGTCAAAGCCACGGTTCGGATATCTATAGACACCCTAACTATCAATTATATTTCTTCTATCATATTATAACTTACCATATATTGCGGATAAATTCAATCGTTTTCTGAATATTTTTCAAAAAATTGATAAATTTTCACAGTGCACGGGGCAATTACACCCGCCGGAATGTTACCATTCACCAGTATAGGCGCCGTAATCGCCCCAGTAGCCATCCGCGGCATAGCCGCTGTAGCCGTCATCGGCGTACGCGTAGTAGCTGTAATCGTCCTCGGGTACGTAATAGTTGCCGCCGGAATTGTCAGCGGTACCGCTGTTATCGCCGCCCGGAGCGGTGGTCGGTTCCGTCGAAGCCTCGGAGGGGTTCACCGTAGGCGTCGCCTCGTCAAAGTACGAGCGCTTGGTGGTGTTACAGCGGGATACATCCAGCACGCCCGCCGTCTTGACGGTGGTGGCGCTGTCGATCTTATCATTGATGATGATCATCGCGGTACGGATCTTGTAATCCAGATCCTCGGGGATACCGAGCTTGACCTTGATACGGTTCTCATAGGTAAAGGAGATATCCGCCATGTTGGTCGCGTCGATCTCGGTGATGCCCTGATAGCCGTTGTCGGCAAAGGTCTGGGTGATGCTCTCGATCATTTCCACGACCTTGTCATCCTCATAGCTGACATAATCGCCGATCTCACCCGAGGTGAGGGTCGGGCCGATAAAGATCGGCAGGTCATATTGGGAAGGATCCGTGATACGGTTCAGGATGCGGCCCCTGGTACTGATGACCAGATACTCATTCTGGTTCACCTTGACCAGATAGCCCTCGACCGCCTCAACGACGGCGATACGGATCGTATCGGGGATCTTGAAACTGACGTCGGCTTCTTCCACATAAGGGAAGGTCTTTTTGATACGGTTCTCGGCAGGGGTCTTGGGCGCTAAGAAGATGTTGTCGCCCTTTTTGATGCCGCAGGCGTCGATGATCTCTTCTTCCGAATACTTGGTGATACCGGAGACCTCATAAGCCTGTGTTTTGAACAAAACAGTCAAGGAAAGGATCACACCGACAATCAGTACCACTGCTATGATAGAAGCATAGCTGATGATGCGAATGATCCTGCGCTTGGTCGGCGACATCGGCTTGCGCTGCTTCTCAGGCTTGGGGGGCTTGGTGCTTTTCGCCTTTTTCGCGGGCTTTTTCTTTTTGCTCTTGCTCTTACCCTTGCCGCCCTTGCGGTTATTGCGGCGCGCTCTGTTGTCGCGCTCGTCAATGAACTCCTGCTCGTGACGTTCGTCGGTATAAAAGGAGTTGGTGTCGTCCGAAAACTCGCCCAGCATATCGTCGTCGCGGTACGGCTCAATCGGCCGATCACGGTAATCGTGCGGATCCTCTTCATAACGTCGATCATAAGCGTCTTCGCCGTAGCCGTCGTCATAGCGTTCATCGTAACGGTCGTCATAACGGTCGTCGTATCGATCATCGTACCGATCGTCATAACGGTCGTCGTACCGATCGTCATAGCCGTCATCGAACCGCTCGTCATAACGATCATCGATCATCTCATCGTCGATCATCGGCTCTGCGGGTCGACGTGACGGACGTCTTTTCGGCGCTTTGCGATCGTTCTTCTTACGCTTTTTTCCGGGTCTTCTCGCCATGGTATCCCTCCTTTCTTCCGTGATTTTTCATTGAAGTTATATTATAACATAATAATGATGTGATTTCAATAAACTCGCCCTAATAAGGTTGAGATTATCACAGTTGATTCTAATATCCCATTAAACGCTTTATCAATTTATTAGCGGGATATTTCGCAGAGCAAGGCGGACGACGCGGGCATACTGGCGTATGTCAAGGAGTCCAACGCAGATATGCGGAATATGACGCAATAAATGCTAAAGTGTTTTAATGAATAGTAGTATTATAGCTTTTTGACGTCCGCGCCCAGTGAGGAGAGCGCCAGCTCAAAATCCTCATAGCCGCGTTCGAGATACTCGATGCCGCTGATCTCGCTCTGTCCTCTCGCGCATAAGGCGGCTACCACCAGCGCGGCGGCGCCCCTGAGATCCTGCGCGCGGACATTCGCGGACAGCAATCTTCTCACGCCGTCGACCACCGCGACCTTGCCCTCTACGCGGATATCCGCGCCGAAGCGGCACAGCTCGCTGACATGGCTGTATCGGCTGAGAAACATATTCTCGACAAAGACCGTCATCCCGTCGGCGACAGCCGCCATACTCATCACCGGCGCCTGCGCGTCGGTCGGAAAGCCGGGATACGGCATGGTGCGTATCAGCTTGGGACTTTGCAGGCGGTAAGGCGCGCTGATACGAACGCCTTCGCCGTCGGATTTGATCTCACAGCCGCTGTCCCGAAAGACCGGAAACACCGACTCGAGGTGGGACGGTACAATGCCCGTCATCAATATATCGGAACCCGTAACCGCGGCGGCTGACATCAAGGTTGCCGCGACGATACGGTCGGGGATCATCGCGTGGGTCGTCGGGCTGAGGTGATCGACGCCGTCGATAAAGATGGTGCTCTCCCCTGCCCCGTGGATCTGAGCGCCGCAGGAATTGAGGAAATCCGCGAGATCGACGATCTCGGGCTCCCGCGCCGCGTTGCTGATGATCGTAGCGCCCTTTGCCGCGGCAGCCGCGATCATGATATTTTCGGTCGCGCCGACGGACGGCAGCGGCAAAACGATATTCGCGCCGTGCAGTACATCCTGCACGCGGCAGTCGAGCTCTCCGTGATCCTCCGAGATCTCGACCCCCATCTCACGCAGGGCGTTCAGATGCAGATCGATCGGTCTCGGTCCCAGCTCGCACCCTCCGGGGAACGACATCCTCACGCGGTCGAACCGCGCGATCATCGCGCCGAGGAAGATGATGGAGGAGCGCATCCGGTGCATCAGCTCTGTGGGGATCTCATAGCGCGTCACACTGCCGGTATCGACGATGACGGTGTTTCCCTCTCGGTGAGCCGTACAGCCTATGTAACGCAGGATCTTGAGCGACGCTTCCACATCGCTCAGCCGCGGGCAGTTATGCAAAACACATTCGCCGCGGCACAACAGCGTCGCCGCCAAAATCGGCAGGGAGCTGTTTTTGGAGCCCTGCAGCCGCACCTTTCCCGATAATACTCTGCCTCCGTCAACGACAAACACTGACACACCCAACACCCTTTCCAAAAGCTCTTGCCTTTTATTCTATGTTGGAAAGAGCGGGAGCGTGACAGATATTTGTAGGGGAGGGGCTTGTTGCTCAGCCGCAGACGGCACCCCTCTGCCCTTCGGGCACCTCCCCGGCGGGGAGACCCCTCCCGAAACCTATCCGATATATCACCTGTTACTGCGAAGCAACTGCAACCAATCGCTTTGCGAATGTCGCTACGCGACACGGGAGGGGCTTGCTCCTCCCCTACAGGATCAACCTTCTGCCAATACTTCCTTCACCGTTTTGTATATACGCTCATTCGCGTCGGTGATCGCCATCTTCTGGGCGTTTTGGCGGTATTCTTCGAGCACGGACTTGTCGGTGAGCATACTGTCGACGGTCTCGATCAACAGCTCGCCGGTCAGGTCGGCCTGCTCGATCAGCTTTGCCGCCTTTTTGTTCACCATAGACATCGCGTTATGATACTGGTGGTTCTCCGCGACGAACGGCGAGGGGATCAGCACAGCGGGTCTGCCCTTTGCTTGAACCTCGGAAAGGGTGATCGCACCCGCGCGCGACACCACCAGATCGCAAGCCGCCAGACATTCGTCCATATTGTCGATGTACTGTCTGATGTCAAGGTTGTCGTATTCTTCGGGGACAACGCCCTTGGACTTGAGCAGATCGGGCATCCATGTGCCCTGCTGTCCGTAAGCGTGGATATGATGATATTTTTGATCCTTTGCGGAACGCACGATCAGCTCCGCCATCGAGCGGTTGATGCACTCCGCGCCCAGCGATCCGCCGAAGGAAAGGATGATCGGCTTGCTGTCATCCAGCCCGAGCTTCTCCTTAGCGTCATCGTGCTTGGTCGAGAGGATCGAGGGACGGATCGGGTTGCCGGTCAGGACAAAGTTCGCCTTGTCCGAAAAGCGGCTCTTGGCGTCCTCGTTTGCGAGCATGACGCGGTTGACGGATTTCGCCAGCATCTTGTTGGTCACGCCGGGATAGGCGTTCTGCTCATGGATGACCGCCTTGTAGCCGAGGTTGCAAGCCGCGAGGATGACCGGACCGCTGACATAGCCGCCGGTGCCGATACAGATATCGGGGTCGAACTCCTTGATGATCTTCTTCGCCTTGGAGCGGGATTCAAAGGAATAGCCCACCGTCTTGATATTGTGGATGATATTCTTCGGCGAAAGACTGCGCTTGAATCCGGTGATGACGACGGATTTGATGTCAAAGCCCGCCTGCTTGACCAGGCGCTGTTCCATACCGTCACGGTTGCCGATGAACAGGATCTCAGCGTCCGGCTCCATCTTTTTGATATAGCCCGCGATCGCGATAGCGGGATTGATGTGTCCGGCGGTACCGCCGCCTGCGAGTAATACTTTCATAAAAAACTCCGTTTATTAATTAGGCATTAGTAATTAGGAGTTAGGAATGAAAGGTGGGCACCGCCCACACCCATTTATCAAACGAAGAGGAAACGCTTCATTCCGATGATTTAGGAATCCAAAGCATGAAGTGCTTCCCGTAATTCCTCATTCCTAATTCCTCATTATTATCAGCTTTTTTCTATATTCGACGATCTGGAGATTGAGAGGATAACGCCCATCTCGAACATCAGCGTCAGCAGTGAGGAACCGCCGTAGCTGAAGAACGGCAGGGAGATACCCGTGTTGGGCAGCCAGTCCGTGATAACCAGTATGTTCAATATGACCTGCAGTCCGATATGGCTGATCAAGCCGATACCGAGCAGCTTTCCGAAGCGGTCACGCGCGCGCAGCGCGATGATGACGCCGCGCCATACCAGCAGCGCGAAGATCAACAGGATGATGACCGCGCCGACCAATCCGAGCTCCTCGCATACGATAGCAAAAATAAAATCGTTCTGCGGTTCGGGCAGGTAGAGGTATTTTTGTCGACTCTGCCCGAGTCCGAGTCCGAACAATCCGCCCGAGCCGATCGCGTACAGGCTGTTGCGCGTCTGCCATGTGCTGTTCCACATATCGCGGTCGAGATCCTCGTTCAGTGCCTGACCCCAGCCGTCCATACGCTCCATCGCGTAGGTCAGCATACCGGTCACCCACAAGAGCAGGATCAGCGCTACGAGGATCGCCGCGCCGATCGCGAGCCACTTGACCTTGATGCCCGATACATAGAGCATGATGACGGTCAGGATACCGATGATAACGATACAGGAGTAATGCGGCTCGAACAGCAGCAGCAGCGCCGTGGAGAGGAATACCGCTGCGCCGGGCAGGATACCGTATTTGAACGTATCCATCCGGTCATAATAGCGGCTGCCCCAGTGCGCCAAAAACAGGATGATCGCGAATTTACTGATCTCCGACGCCTGTATACCGAACGCGCCGACGCCGATCCATCGGTGAACGCCGCCCTCCTGTGACGGCAGCACCAATACCAACAGCAGCGCAAAATAGCTCAAGCCGAGGATCACTGCCGCGAAACGGTGATAATGGTGGTAATCCAAGAAGGAGACGCCGAACATGATCACCAGTCCGATCAGCGCGAACAGGAGCTGACGTTTGAGATAATAATAGCTGTCGCCGATCTCATAATAGGCGACCGGATAGCTCGCCGAGAACATCATGGTGATGCCGATGGTGAGCAGTACCAGTATCAGCAGTACAAAGGGGATGTCGATACCCTTGCCGATACTCAGCAGAGAGAAATTGATTTTTCGTCTGCCTCTTTTGTCAGAGGCACGACGATCACCCTCATAATCCCGCACCCTGCGGCGCGAGGTGTTTTCGATTGTTGACATATGCCTCAGTCCTTAGTCATGGTGGTTGAGATCGCCGCACCCCAACTCCTCGGGATCGGCGATGAATTTATGATACGGGTGTTTGGACGATGCCGAAGATCACCAGCAGCAGTGCCGCCAGACCGCAGATCGCGGTGAACGCGGAAAACACACAGACGATCTTGGTCTCCGACCAGCCGCACATCTCAAAATGATGGTGGATCGGCGACATCTTGAACAGCCGCTTGCCGTGGGTCAGCTTGAAGTAGGAAACCTGCAGGACGACGGACAGCATTTCGAGCAGATAGGTCAGCGCGATCAACAGCAGCATGAACTGCATATCCATCGCGAACGCCATCGAACAAACCATGCCGCCGAGGAACAGCGAGCCGGTGTCGCCCATAAAGCACTTGGCGGGGTGGAAGTTCCAGACGAGGAAGCCTAAGCATCCGCCGGCGCCCGCCGCGGTATAGAGCACATTCGCCTCATGATCGCCCAATACATTCGCAATCAGCATCATGAACAGGCAGGCAAAGAAGGTGATCGAGCCGTCGAGCCCGTCGATGCCGTCGGTCAGGTTGACCGCGTTGACGATCGCGACCAGTGCGATCGCCATGATGATGTAATAGAAGAACCCGAGATTGACATAGTGATTGACAAAGGGGATCAGGATCTGTGTGTCATCCTTGCACAGGTGCATCAGGAACAGATAGATCGCCGCCGCCAAAAATTGCAGGACGAGCTTTTGGATCGCGGTCAGACCGAGATTGCGCTTTTTGACGACCTTGACATAGTCGTCGACAAAGCCGATCGCGCCGTTCATCAGCGCGAACAGCAAGCCGATGAACACATAGTAGCTGACGGAATTCATCCCGTGATTTATCGCGTACAAAAGCACGCCCGCGGTCGTCGCGATAACGATACCGATGATGAACATGATGCCGCCCATCGTGGGAGTACCCTGCTTGTTTTTATGCCATTTCGGTCCTTCCTCCAAGATCGTCTGACCGAAATTCAGTTTGTGGAGGAAAGGGATCAAGAACTTTCCTATCACGGCGGTGATAGCAAACGCCGCGGCAGCCACACCGAACGCCCAAAAACCTGTCTCCATTTTTACACCTCATTTATTTTGAATAGTTATAGCTTTCAAACTGTCATTCCGAGAAGCAGACAAAGTCTGCGACGTGGGAATCCCCTTCCTTCTGCAACCGGCAGTAATAACAAGGAGATTGCCACAGGGCTGACACACGTGTCAAGCCCTTCGCAATGACAAGAAACGACTTAGTCGGCAATACCGCTGCTGCTGAAGGTGACGGTGATGACCGTACCCGGCATTACCTCGTTGCCCTCGGGGATACTCTGTGACGTCGAGGTTCCGTCGGACGAGGATACCATACCCGTCATGCTGACGTTCAGGTTGTTCGACGCCGCGAGTCCGTTGACCTCCGCTACGCCCAGTCCGACAAAGTTCGGAACCGTGACCTTATCGGTGGACGCGCTCTGATCGGTGTACAGGACGATGGTGCCGCCTGTCGGGATCGAAGCGCCGGTTGCGGGACTCTGGGAGATGACCGTGGAGCCTTCGCCCTTGACCGTGACGCTGAAGCCGTCTGCCTCAGCCGCCTTCTTCGCGTCCTCGATACTCTGACCGGTGTAGGAGCCGGCGGCGGTATCGATGTTGCTCATCTCTTCGTCGGTGTACTGAGCCGCGACGTCGAGATACGGCAGGACCTCGCTCATGATGCTTGCGAATACCGGAGCCGCGACCTCGGAGCCGTAGTAACTGCCGCCCAGAGGCGCGTCAAAGAATACCAGCGCCGCATACTGCGGGTTGTTGGCAGGCGCGAAGCCGCAGAAGGAAGCGATGTAGTCGTCGGCGCCGTCGTCGTTGACGTCGATCAGCTTCTCGGATGTACCGGTCTTACCGCCGACGCGGTAACCGGCGACGTAGCCGTTTTTACCGGAACCGGTCGTCGCGTTCTCCTCCATGATGCCGCACATCTCTTTGGATACGGAGTCGGAGATGACCTGACGCTTTGTTTCGGTAGATGTATTTTTGACGACCTTGCCGTTGGAGTCAAGGATCTGTTTGACGACATGGGGCTGGACGATCTTGCCGCCGTTGGCGACAGCGCTCGCCGCGGTGATCATCTGGATCGGGGTGATCGAGAAGTTCTGACCGAAGGAGGCAACCGCCAGGTCGGTGTCGAGCATATTGCCCTCTACGCCGTCGTGGATAAAGAACTGGTCGTCGGACTCACCGGGCAGGTCGATGCCTGTTTTCTCGGAGAAGCCGAACGCCTGATAGTAATCCCAGAATTTTTCCTTACCGACCAACTGTCCGATCTGGATGAAGCCGGGGTTACAGGAGTTCCACAGACATTCCTGATAGGTCTGTGAGCCGTGACCGGCGGTGTTATGACAGTGGATGGTATCGTTATACAGCTGGAACGCGCCGGAGCAGCCGAAGCGGCTGTTCTCGTTGACAACGCCCTCCTGCAGTGCCATCGAAAGAGTGACCATCTTGAAAACGGAACCGGGATAGTAGGTGTCGGAGATCGCCTTATTTCGCCAGTTACGCGCCAGCGCCGCGCTGTTCGCCTCCGCCTTCGCCTTTTCGATCAGCTCATTCTTTTTTTCTTCGCTGAGCTTGTAGGGGTCAACGCCCTCTTCAATGTAATTATGCTTGACCAGATAGTCGGTGTTGATCGCGTCGATATCCTTTTGCTGGTCATCGCTGATGGAATACGGCTTGTTCAGGTCAAAGCCGTTGACAGAAGCCATCGCGAGCACCTCGCCGTTGTTGACGTCCATCACAATACAAACGCCGCGCTCGTGAACGTCATGGTCGATGATACCCTGCTTCATGTACTTTTCGACGATGCTCTGGACGGTCTCGTCGATCGTCAGCACCAAGGAGCTGCCGTCGATCGCGCCGATGTTCTGGTTATAGTCGAAGGGCATTTGGGTCTGGACGCCGTTTTGCGCCGAGACGATTCGTCCGGGTGTGCCGGACAGATAATCGTTGTACTGGAACTCTACACCCGACAGGCCCTGATCCTCGGAACCGGTGAAGCCGATCACCGAAGAGGCAAGGTCGCTGTAGGGATAATAGCGCTTATAGTCGTCGAGCAGCGAGATGATACCGGATTTTTGGTATTTTTCGGAAAGCTCGTTTTGCAGCTCGATGATCTGCTCTTTTTCGGAGGTTTCCACCTTACGCTTGACAGAAACGTAATACGTGTTCTGCGTGGTCTCCTCATAGGTCTCGTTTTCATCCACGCCCAAGATATCATGCAGGCGCTTTGCGACAAAGCGGCGTTGTTCCTCACCGACGGCGCCGTCGTCAAAATACGCGGGCGCCATGACCACCTGCCATACGGAGGCGGACTGGGCGAGGATCTTGCCCTTGGTATCGTATATCGTGCCGCGCTTTGCGGATATGGGAGTATCCGAAAGCTGTTGTTCAATTGCTCTGCGCTGGAGGTCTTCGCCCTGTACCAGCTGTAAGAAAGCCAGTCGGGTGATGACAGCGCCGAATCCAACCGCCAAGATAATAATCAAAAGCCATACGGTTCTTTTTCTGAGCTTTTGGTTAGCACCCATAAGCGATTTCTCCTTTCTTTATGCCTCCCTTTGGTAAAGGGAGGTGCCGAATTATGTGAGGCGGAGGGATTGCATTATTGACCGAGCGTGACATATACCACGCGAGAAACAATTACAGATCAATCGGTCGCCGACAGGCGTCAATTCCTGTTTTTCAATCCCTCAGACACCGAAAAAAAGGTTTGATGACAGCTCTTTTCATCAAAAAGAGCCTTTGCCATAAAACACGAATAAGAGTTAAGATAAATCTCAACTCTTATCACATCTACATTCTATTCAAACGCTTTTAATATATACCAAATCATGACCATAAGGAAGAAACCGCCTCTGCAATTGTTTCAAAAAGATTCTTGTCCTTTTTGAGAGTGACCTCTGCCTTATCCGAATCGGAAAGCTGTATAAACTCCTTTTGGGAGTTGGTAGCCTTGTTCATGCTCAGGTTGTTCTTTGCGTAATCCTCAACCACGGTCGTGGAGATCGAAGAATCGACCTTCATCTCGAGCTGTGTGTAAACGCTCTGCTGTTCTGCCAGCTGCGCCTTGGCGTCCGAGATCTCCTGATTCAGCTCGGTCAGCTGAACCTGTCCGTGGATGATGGACGCGACGATGAACGCGACGGCGATACCGAAAATGACGCCCAGCGCGATCCGCGCGATATTGGATCTGCGTCTGCGCATACGCTTGATGTTAGCGTCCTTTTCAGCGCGTCTGTCCTCTCGTCTGCTTCTGTTCTCTTGTGTGCCGCCGTCCTCCGTTTCGGGACGGTCATCCGCCTTCGCTCTCATGTTTACGGAAGAATCAAAGGATTCTTCAAAGAGAGTGAAATCATAGGCGTTACTGCTTCTCGAATAGTAAGCCATCATGCACCCCAATGTCTTTTCACTGCGTGCCTTCCAAGCACTTTGGTTTCTGTTTCTGTTATATAAAAATGAATGTAGATATCTGTATCATCGACTGTAATTATTCTGTAATCTAATTTTAACCGATATTGTGACATTTTCATCCCGAATTCACAGGATAATGTGCTAAAGTGCAGGATTCATCACAATTTCTTGTGTAGAATAATTATTACAATCTTGTTATTATTTTACTATATACTGTCGCCGATGTCCATAGTGAAACTGTACAAATATGGAACGGAAACATGAGTAATTTGCTCAAATTGCCAGAAATATTTCTCTATACTTCCGATAGGGAAAATTAAAGCCTTTCACATACCCTCAGCTTTGCGGATCTTGCCCTCGGATTGAGCTCATTTTCTTCCTCTGAGGGGCAAATCGGCTTGCGTGTGATGAGCTTTACCTGCGGTTTTTTGCCGCATACGCACACGGGAAAGTCCTTCGGACAGGTACAGCCCTGCGCCTTATCGCGCATAAACTGCTTGACGATGCGATCCTCCAGCGAATGGAAGGTGATCACACTGAGTCGTCCGCCCTTTTTGAGGAGTTCAAAGGCACCCTGTAAGCCGCTTTCGAGCACATCCAGCTCATGGTTGACCGCAATGCGGATCGCCTGAAAGGATTTGCGTGCGGGATGACCGTCGCGGCGCACCTTCTGCGGTACATTGTTCTTGATAAGCTCCGCCAGCTCCAAAGTCGTTTCGATCCGCTTTGTCTCGCGGTATCGCGCGATCCCTTTGGCGATGGAATACGCGTATTTTTCCTCACCGTAGAGCGAGAGGATTCGTCTGAGCTCGCCGACACTCAGGGTGTTGACCAGATCGGCGGCAGTCTCACCGCTTTGGCTCATGCGCATATCCAGCGGCGCGTCCACATGATAGGAAAACCCGCGGGAACCTTCATCAAACTGGTGGGACGATACGCCGATATCGAGCAGAACGCCGTCTACCGCCTCTACCCCGGCATCGTTCAACAATCGGCGCATATCGCCGAAGTTGCCCTCGATGATGCGGGAACGGCTGTCGCCGCGAAAACGCTCGGTGACGGTCGCGATCGCGTCGGGATCCTGATCGATGCTGTACAGCGTTCCGGTCGTCAAGCGCGAAAGGATCGCCGCGGAATGTCCGCCGCCGCCGGCTGTGCCGTCGACATAGATTCCGTCTTCACGGATATTCAAGCTATCGACCGCTTCATTCAGCAGTACGGAAACATGGTTGAACTCCACGC
>ONUI01000172.1 GCA_900320995.1 uncultured Eubacteriales bacterium | reverse complement strand
TCCGCGACACTGCACTTCGGGATCGCGCTCGACGAGGTGATCAGGTCGTTCAGATCGGCGCCGCTCGACAAAAAGTTGAGCAGATCGGCGTAGTCGGACATCATCGCCGAGAGAAAGATATCCGCGGCGTCGTCATCCATATTTTGTGACAGCATATGCGCGACCGAGGTCATGAATTCATAGAGGCTGAGCTTGCGGTCGCCGACCTGCCTGCGGCGGCGGTAGTAGGCGTTGACGTTCGGCGCGAGATCGTATACAGCGGCGATAAAGCTGTCCACGGCGCTTTGGCGGGTGAAGCCGATATAGTCCTCGCCCGTGAGCCGACGGTAGCCCGCGGTCATATCGCCCTCATTCGACAGCGAGATATTTTTGCCGTACTTGGTGTAGCCCCAGCCCTCGGGCGGCACGCGGGTGAAGAGATCCTCCTGCCGCACGAGGTTGAAGACGCAGTTATAGCGGTTGGTGCGGCGGCTGAGCGTAGTAGAGGGAGAAGCAAAGGTATAGGCGCAGACGCGTTCAAGCCCGTAGCGGTCGCACAGGCGCTTGGCGAGGATATTGGTAACGGCGCCGCCACGGCTGTAGCCGGTCACAAAAAACTCCGGTTCCGTCCCGATCGCATGGGTGAATACATAGTCGCCGAGTCTCAGCTCCGCAAAGTCGGCGGCATTCGCAAAGCCACTGTGCTCCGCCGAATAGCCGACGTCGAAATTGGAATACCATTCGTCGCCCGAGGTGCCGCGCAGTACCACGGCGATCTGCAGGCGATTATCCCTGACGCGGCTCGCAATGCACATACCCGCCTTATCACGGTCGGTGTTCTCATAGGCGATCGTGACGATATCGCCGTAGCCCAAGGCGCTCAGATTATCGCACAGCAGCTTTTCGTCATCGGCACTCATGCTCAGCGCCGCGGCGACATGGCAGGCTGTCGGGCTGAAAAAACAGCTGTTATCAGGCAGAAAATCACGCGCGGCAGTGATCCGCCGCAGGACGGATCGGCGGGGTGAAGTCGACAGCGGACAGCGCAGCAGCCATTCTCTCTTTTCGGAATTGATGATCATAATACCCTCCATCGTGTTGACTAAATCGTAATTTGTGCTATAATAGCAAATGTCAAACCACGATCATCAAGCGTGCCGTTCATACGGACGCTATGTATAAGGAGAGATACTATGAAACGGATCATTTCGTTATTGCTCGCAATCATGCTCATTCTGTCGGTCGCCGCGATGGTCGGCTGTAACAAGGGCAGTAAAAAGACTGACACCGGCAGCGCGTCGAAACCGTCGAGCGCTTCAAGCGTATCAAGCGCGCAGAGCGCGGCGTCTGTCCCCGAGGGCGCGGCGCCCATCGCTACTACCCCGGATGGTAAAGCTACCGGCTATACCAAGATCGAGAAGGATGAAAACGGCAAAGTTACCCGCGACTATACCTACGACTCACTCGGCAAGCTGCAGGGCTCGGTCGGCTATGAATATGACGACAAGGGCGATGTGGCAAAGGAGATCCATTATAATGCCGACGGCACTGTTGCCGGTCAGATCGTTTTTGAACGCAATGAGGACGGTCTTGAGATCAGGCGTACCACGATGGACGCGCAGGGTAATGTGAAATCGAGCGTTGTGACCACCTATAACGAGGATGGTACTTCCACCCGCACCAAGTATGACGCCGAGGGTAAAGAGATCAGATAATCATCGCTGATACTAATATAAAAAAGAAGCAGGAGTTTGCGCTCCTGCTTTTTATTATGTCCGTATTTTGATGTATTATGAGTTGATGGTATGCGATTTATTCGCACAACGCGCGCAGCTCGGTGATCGCTTCCTTCGCGTCGGGAGCGCCGAATACCGCCGTGCCCGCAACGCAGATATCCACGCCCGCCTTTGCGGCGGTGGCGATGGTATCCTTGGCGATGCCGCCGTCCACCTCGATCAGAGTGGAAAGCCCGCGCTCCCCGATCTCCTTTTTGAGGAAGGTGACCTTGTCCATCATATCGGGCATGAAGCTCTGTCCGCCGAAGCCCGGCTCTACCGTCATCACCAGCACCATGTACAGCCTGTCGAGATACGGCAGGACGACCTCGGGCGCGGTGCCCGGCTTGATCGCCAGGGCGGGCTTGACCCCACGCGATTCGATCAGCTTCAAGGTCTCGTCGATATCGCTGTCGGACTCGGTGTGGAAGGAGATGATGTCCGCGCCCGCGTCGGCAAAATCGTTGATATAGCGGTGCGGTTCGCTGATCAAGGTGCATGATATCCGCGCCGCCTTGATCGATGCGGACGATCTCGTCACGGAACACGGAAAAATCACAGGATAACAGGGAGGGTGCAATTAACATAATGAAACTCCTTAAGAGATTGTGTAGGGGAGGGTCTTGACCCTCCCGAAAGCCTATACTGAAATAATCGTTTTGTCCATTATTCAGTCTTCAGTATTCATTTCTAATGGTTGCTTGACCGATTATGCGATGATCACGCCCCTACAGGGTGCGACCATATTGGTTAAGAGAAACAGGCATACGCGCCCTATGGTCGCCTGACTAATTCGGCGATCAGGGTCGCGGCGACCCAGAAGCCGATGTAGATCAGCAGCTCGACGATCGACAGCCGCGCGACAGAGGCGTACAGCGCGAGAGTCGCGCACAGCAGCAGGCCTAAGATCATGCCGAAGATCTCGATCACGATGCCCAGACTGATGTTGGACTTGACGCTGATACAGCCGCCCACGGCGCGCGCCAGAGAGCCGATGCGTCCGCGTGTCGCGACATAGGCGCGTGAGGCTTCCTCGACCTTTTCGGTAGCCTCGTCGATGACATTGGAATAGCCCGGCGCGGTGACCTTGACCGAACGATAAAAGATCTCGTAGCGGGTCGCGATCAGCTCGGGAGTGATGTTGGCGTCGGTGGTGCTTACGATCAGCGACAGACCGCTGCTTTCAGCGCGCTGGATCTGCGTTTTGAGCGGATCGGCGGCATCATAGGACAGTCCCAGTACCGCGACTGCCTGTCCCGCGACCGCGACATAGGTGATCTCAAGACCGTTGCCCCGCTTGTTGAAGGGCACCTCGGTGGTGGGGATGGTGATATGGTAGCGGTTCATCAGCTTCATGTTGCCGACGAGGATACGCTCTCCCTTGATCCATCCGACCACACCGCTTTTGTCCTCGTACATCACGCTCTCGACAGCGGGCAGGACGTTGTTGTTCTCCATCACCAGCTCGTCAAAGACCGGCGCGATGGGCGAATTCGCCTCGCGCAGTACCGCAGTGGCAAGCAGCAGGTTCTCACTGATCCTGTACTGCAGCAGGGGGTACATCTCTTCGAGCTTGACAGAGCCGTTGGGGAAGAGGTCGGCGGCGTTCATCATCACGGCGTTGGTGTCGCAGAACTGGCGTACCGACGGATAGCCGGCGACCATCGCGTCCTCACGCAGCATCTTGCGGCTGAACAACAGCATCGGCAGGTTGCCCGCAAGCATACCGGTGAACGGGATGCCGATACACAGCATGACCGTCAGCGCCGAAACCGCGCCCTGCACGCTCTTGAAGATGATCGCGTAGATGACGGTGACGACAAGGGAGCTGATGATCGCGATCGGCGCCATCTTGCCGCTGAGCTCCTCGCTCGGATCGGGCGCGTAGGAGATCTTCAAAAAGTCCGACAAAAAGCGGGTGACATGCTGGTAGGCGATGATCCCCTTGGAGGAGGTCGTGCCGCTGATCAGCCGACGCGCTGTTTCGACGTCGTCATATATCTTTGCCGCGTAAGCGGGAGAATGCGCGCTGATAAATTTAAAGTTGCTCTTGACCCTCAGCGCCATCAGCAGTCTGCCCGTAGCGTTCAAAATCAGCGCGAGCGCGACGACAAAGCTGTACAGATGGTGGTCGCCTCCGACAAAGGAGGTCGAGGTGAAGAGGGACACCAGACATTGGATGAAGCACCCCAGATACGCAAGCGCGATCACGGTGCTGCAGTTGGATTTGAACCGTGCCAGCGGCTTAAGCCCGTCGATCAGGGTGTGCCGCGCGACCAGTCCCAGCGCGAAGGTCAGGATCAGGTACAGACCGCAGAAGGTGAACGCGCTGCCGGGCCCGTTGGCGGCGACTGTCGCCGCGCCTGCCATGCGTTCCCAGATAGTCAGTCCGAGCATCGCGATGCCGATCAGCAACGCGAGCAGCAGATGGGTAAGCTGGTGCTTGATGTTCTGGCGGGTGGTCTCAAAGATGTATTGCTCATCCTCGTTGCTGTTGTAGTCCATCGAGCGTACCTGCTCGTCCTCGGACGGCGAGTTGAAGCCCGACGAGATGACCGCGCCCAGTACGCGGAAGAACTTAGCGACCCGCGAACGCTTCTTTTTCTTGGGCTTCGGCGCCTGTTCGTCGAAGTTGTTGCGCATGATCTCTTTGTTCTTCTGCTTCTGCGCCGATTCGGTCTTGTGCCGCGCGGCGATCTGAGTGAGAGTATACAGCAGGCTTTGGTGCGGTCTGACCATCGGCTTGGTTGCGTGATAATTTCTCGAGATGGTGGGGTCGGTGGATTTGAGGTATTCGTCATATTCGCTTTCGACCACGTCGGTGAAGCGGCCCGCCTTGAGATACAGCTTATCCACGCTCTCCTCGTGCTGGTACACGGGGATGGTCTCCACGATCGTGTCGCCCGAAGGGGTGTAGTCGGTCGATGGCTTTTTGGCGGAATGGGATCCGTGCTGCGCCGCGCTCTGAGCGGACTTTTGCGGCTCAGGCGCCTTGGCGGGATCGAGGCTGACGTCGATCTCATCGATATCCTGCACATAGATGTTGCGCAGCTTCTTGACGTCTACGACGTCCTCGATGATGTCTTCGGCGACGGTGGCGTTGGGGTCGAGCTCGGGTTCGAGCTTGACCTCGGGAGCGGTGATCTTTTCGGGCATGCTGAACTCCAGCTTACCGCGGACCAGCTCGTCCTTGGTGACCTCCTTGCGCCGTGCCGCGGCTTCTTCCTCCAGCGGCTGTTGACGGCGGATTTTCACCTGTTTATCTTTTGTGGAGTAGATCTCCTCCATCTTGTTGTCGAGAGACTGTGGGGATGAGTCGTATGCCGCTTCGTTGATATCGGTCAGCTCGTCCTCTGTCGAATCCTCGACAGGCAGCTCGATGATACCGTCGGATTGATCCTTGTTATCTCCTCTGTCCCAGCGGAATATGCTCATGTTTCTCATCTCCTTTCTATAGGCTCCCTTTGGTAAAGGGAGCTGTCAGTGGACACTCGTGTCTGCTGACTGAGGGATTGTATCAATGTCGGCAAAGCCGACCACCTTATTCTTGCAGGGCGTTGATTCTTCTATTTACATAAGAATCAATGTCATCACATACTTCTTTAAAGCGTGTATGGATATCCCTGTTGGTATATCGTAAAACTACAATCCCATGTTTGTCTAAATATGTTGTTCTCTTTTTATCGTAGCATAGCGCGTCTTCTTCGTAATGTTGAGAACCGTCCAACTCAATGGCAAGTTTTGCTTTCGGACAGTAAAAATCCAAAATATAGTTGCCAAAGACTTTTTGCCTTGTAAATGCAATACCAAATGTTTGTCGGTAGGGTTTAAGATAGTCATACCAAAGGTGTTTTTCCTCTTTGGTCATGTTTTTTCTCAATTCTTTTGCAAAGGGAACATTCTCTTTATTATGTATTCTATCCATAAAAACTACCTGATTCGGTTGGTCGCGCTGTAAGCGCTCTATTGATGCAATCCCTCAGTCATCGTCAAGGTGTTGCCGATGACAGCCTCCTCGCCGGAAGCGGCTCCCCCCTTGTCCTTTGGACATTCCCCCAACGGGGGTACCTTTACCAAAGGGAGCCTTTAAGGCGCTTCTGAAAAAGAAAGGCTAATCCTCTTCATGAAAATAGTTGTAGACATTCAGCGCGGCGGTTTGAGTCATACCGGGCGCCTGCTCGAACTGCTTTGCCGGATACTGAATGATTATTTCCTCTTTTTAAAGACGATCGTATCTCCGGGTTTATATATTGAAATGTCCGCATCGACTTCTTTGACATTAACGGTTAATGTATCTGCAAAATAATTCATGTGCCTGATTCCGTATAGAATGACTGCATTATCACTTTTGTCTAAATGTGCAAGAAAGCCGACATTTATATCAATTTCAATTTCA
>ONUI01000184.1 GCA_900320995.1 uncultured Eubacteriales bacterium | reverse complement strand
ACCCCCAGCTCATGATAGAGCTTGCAGATCTCCACAGCGCCGTGACCGTAGCCGTCCGCCTTGACGACACAGCAGAGCTTGACGCCCTCGCCGATCGCGCCGCGGATCGCCTCATAATTCTCGCGGATCGAGTTCATATTGATCTCCGCCCATAATCGGCGGGTAAATATCAGATTGTCTTCCAAAAATGTCACTCCCTCAGAAGCATATATATCGTTATTATAATACAAATAAAGATTAATTACAATATAAGAGGAGAAATTTGTGGGAGGAGGCGGTGTACCGCGGCATGGCATTTGGTTAAGATGTAGCATCTGTTAAGAAGATGTGCGTTTTGTAGGGTACGGCGCTCGCGACGTACCGCGGTAGGACATTTGGTTAAGATGTAATGTTTGTTAAGGAGAAGCGCGTTTCCGTAGGGACGACCATCGGTCGTCCGCATGGCAGAAACATTTGTTTCCTATCTCACGTTTTCGATAATGGAAACGCCCGTCATTCTCGGTACGTCATGAATGCCGTACCCTACGGAGGAATTCATATGCTTCGCGTTATAATGACATTAATTGGAAAAGTCTCGGGAGGAGCATTCCTCGGCGGAGACGCCTCCCCCACTGTCACTTCGTGACGTCTCCCCAACGGGGAGCACCCCTCCCCTACAACAGACGTTTCAGTAAATTTGTAGGGGAGCGGCTTGCTGCTCCCGCCGCAGGGCGTTGGTCAAAATATTATGTTTGTTAAGGAGATGTGCGTTTTGCAGGATACATCACGATTCCGCCGTCTTGACAGTCGGCAGACCGTAGTATAGAATATAGTCTATACTGTTACCGGAGTGAAACACATGAGAAAATCCAACAATCAGACCAAGAGCAAGATCGTCTCAGCGGCATGGCAGCTGTTCTACGATCAGGGCTTTGACAACACCACCGTGGACGAGATCATACGCCTGTCCGGCACCTCCAAGGGCTCGTTCTACCACTACTTCGAGAGCAAGGACAGTCTGATCGGCTCCCTCGCCTATCTGTTTGACGAGAAATACGCCGAGTTGGAGCAACAGCTCGATTACGACAAAAACGCCGTCGACAACATGCTGTTCCTCACTCGCGAACTGTGCATGATGATCGAGAACAACATCGACATCGAACTGCTCTCGCGCCTGTATGCGCAGCAGCTGAATAAACGCGGGCAGAAGGAACTGCTCGACCACACCCGCCTGTACTACCGCCTGCTCAAAAAGCTGACGATCCAAGGTCAGGAGCGCGGCGAGATCACACGCCAAAAATCCTCGGCGGAGATCGTGCGCCTGTACGCGATCACCGAAAGAGCGCTGCTGTACGACTGGTGTCTGCACGGCGGCGAATACTCGCTGACGGAGTACGCGGGCAGCGTGATGCCGCTGATGCTCAGCGCGATCCGCGTTTCATACTAAACTCTGACTAAAAAGTTTTTTGTCAACGATTCAGTCTGTTATATAGTCTTGTTAAAAATCGGCTGTATAACAGACTTTTTCTTTATATTATTACAATTCGTATCAAAATCAGTCTATACTTTATTCTATATTGATTTTCACAATTTAATGTGCTAAGATATACAGGTGTTGTTCCATACAACAGAAACCAGGCGGATGATTCCGCTGTCATTTCGGGAGGGCAAGCCTCGTTTCGGGTGAATCAAATCCCGATCATGGGAGGAGCAAGCCCCTCCCCTACATCAATTATTGGAGGGAAAAGAATGTCAACCAACACTATTGTCATTCTTGTTGCGTTTGTTGTTTACATGGGCATGATGATCCTCATCGGCGCCCTGAACAGCAAGCAGAGCAACAACGAAGACTACTTCCTCGGCGGCCGCGGACTCGGCTCATGGACGGCGGCGCTCTCCGCGCAGGCGTCCGATATGAGCGGCTGGCTGCTGATGGGTCTGCCCGGCGCGATCTATGTCGCCGGTACGGGTGAGGTATGGATCGCGATCGGTCTGCTGATCGGTACCGTCCTCAACTGGTTCTTAGTCGCGCGCAGACTGCGCAAGTACACCATCGTCGCGAACAACTCGCTGACGATCCCCAGCTTCTTTGAGAACCGCTTCCACGATAAGAAGGGCGTGCTCAAGATCGTATCGTCCATCATCGTCATCGTGTTCTTCGCGGTCTACACCGCCTCGGCGTTTGCATCCGGCGCAAAGCTCTTCGCGAATGTATTCGGTACGGGCGCAGACGACAAAACCGCTTATATGATCGGTTTGATCATCGCGGCTGTCGTTATCCTTGTCTACACCCTGCTCGGCGGCTTCAAGGCGGTATGCTACACCGACTTCATCCAGGGTATGCTGATGCTCGTCGCGATCCTCGCTGTTCCGATCATCGCGTACATTTCCATCAACGGCGACCTCGTCGGCGCGCTCGGCGCAAAGGGCGTCGCGGATCCTCAGGGCTATCTGAGCCTGATGAAGGACGGCGAAGGCAACCCGATCACCTTTGTATCCATCATCTCCAACCTCGGTTGGGCGCTGGGCTACTTCGGTATGCCGCATATCCTCGTTCGCTTCATGGCGATCAAGAGCGATAAAGAGGTCAAGAAGAGCCGTATCATCGCCATCGTATGGGTCATCCTCTCTCTGGGCGCCGCGTCCTTCCTCGGACTGGTAGCCAGAGGCTTCCTCAACGAGGATCTTGTCGCTTCGGGCAAATCCGAGGTCGTCTTCATCAAGTCGATCCAGCAGATCTTTGACGGCAACATCTTCCTCGTCTTCATCGGCGGCGTATTCCTCTGCGGTATCCTTGCCGCGATCATGTCCACCGCTGACAGCCAGCTGCTGGTCACCGCGTCCGCTGTATCCGAGGATATGTATAAGGGCGCCATCAAGAAGGACGCTTCCGAAAAGAGCGCGCTGAACGTCGGCAGGATCGCTGTCGTCGTCGTCGCGATCATCGCGTTTGTCATCGCGCTCAACCCCGAATCCTCCGTCATGGGTCTGGTTTCCGACGCATGGGCAGGCTTCGGCGCGGCGTTCGGCCCAATCATTCTGCTTTCTCTGTTCTGGAAGCGCTTTAATCTTCCGGGCGCTGTCGCGGGTATGATCACCGGCTTTGCGACCGTCATCATCTGGGACTACATCCCCTTCGGCGGCGCGCTGCTCAAGGACACCACCGGTCTGTATTCTCTCGTACTCGGCTTCGCGCTGGCACTGGTCGTCGCGGTCATCGTGACCCTGATCACCAAGAAGCCCTCCGCCGAGATCGAGGAAGAATTCGACAAGGTCAATACGGTAGAGATCTGAGATGGTGAACGAGTAACCTAAGCAACCCTCAGTCAGCTTCGCTGACAGCTCCCTTAGGAAAGGGAGCCTACGGTTACATTGCGAGGCAATTATGCCGCGGCAATCTCAAACGAATCATCATCAAGCAAACGCTCCCGATTTCGGGGGCGTTTTTGTAGATATAATGTAACTATCAAAATCGGAGGTGATGTGATGAATACTAACAGTCAAATTCCCAATCACCCAACCAACTACGTTGAGATCGATCCCCGCAACAATCCTGTTCCGTCGGAATTTCGAAAAAGTGCGGACAGGAAAGGGCTCACCTCCTTGATAATCGGAATCATCCTGCTGTTCTTTCTCACCTTCGGTCAGATTTTACTCTATTTACCTTTTTCGGGATTATTCGATTACATCTTCGGCACCGACCTCGAATTTATGCTTTTAATGTGTCTGTTACTGCCGATTGCTCTTGTGATAGGGATAATCGGCATTGTACTCGGCGCAAAATCCCGCAAAGCTATGCGCATGGGAAACGGTATCGGCAAAGCGGGATTGATCATCTCGATCGTTGCCACTGTGATCATCGCGGTATATTTTATTCTGCTCCTAACCATTTTAATCTACACGATATTAACATGGGGGCAACATAACGGAATAACCCGCTGACTTATATGACAACAAATCAAGCGCATGATCCGCTCCCGAAGCTCGGGGGCGGATTATTCATGCTGTTCGCGGTATTATTTGCAGGGGAGCAACCCCTTACAGGAAACGCCGCAGCGTATTTGTAGGGGAGGGTCTTGACCCTCCCGCAGAATGACGGGCGTTTCCTATATCGGGAACGGTAGATAGAAAACAATCGTCTCTGCCATACGGATGGTCGATGACCATAGCGTAGCTTTACGGTAACGTATCATTTGCTTCGCTCTTAACATCATTGCTATGAAACGTTTCGGGAGGGTCAAGACCCTCCCCTACAATAGGCTTCATTTGCTCCGCATTTGGGTGGCTTCGATCGGAAATTTACCGGGAGGAGCATTCCTCGGCGGAGACGCCTCCCCCTCTGTCACTTCGTGACGTCTCCCCAACGGGGAGCACCCCTCCCCTACAAATATGCTGAAACTCTTCCTTACAATAATCATTCTTCATTCTTCAATCTTCAGTTTTAAGTACACACGCCCCTCCCCTACATTGCGTTCATCTTCCGCTTTTACATCGCATTTTTCATACGCAAGTCAGCTGTCGAGCGTCCGATCTCTCTTTTTTCTTAAATCAAATTAACCATGACACGAATTTTACCTATTGTTACAAGAATGAAACCGAACACAATATATTGTGGTGGGCGGTAACCCGCTCACAAGAACTTGTTATAATTCTTTTTTGACAACATTTTACAAAAACTTATCAAATTGCCCAAAGTTTTATTTTTTTCTCGTATAAAATACCGATTGATTTCACGCCGTCTTTCTGCTATATTTAGTCAGGATTTCGCCTGCGGC
>ONUI01000259.1 GCA_900320995.1 uncultured Eubacteriales bacterium | reverse complement strand
GACTGCTTTACTTTTCGCCACGTTCAGGCAGTCTGTTCACACAGGCTGCCTTCATTTTATCCAAATAGCTTTTTGATCCTCTCAACCGCTTCTATGGTGTTCTCTCTGTCGCCGAAGGAGGTCAGCCGAAAATACCCCTTGCCCTGACTGCCGAAGCCCTCGCCGGGGGTTCCGACAACCTGAGCGTTTTCGAGAAGATGATCGAAGAACTCCCAGCTCCCCATACCCTTGGGACATTCGAGCCAGATATACGGCGAGTTTTTGCCGCCCGTATAGAATATCCCCAGCTCGTCGAGCGCAGAGGAGATGATACGCGCGTTCTCTTTATAGTATCCGATATTGGCTTTGAATTCTTTTTGTCCCTCCTGTGAGAATACGGCAGCCGCAGCGCACTGCACGGGATAGGAAACGCCGTTGAATTTGGTCGCCTGACGGCGGTACCAGAGGGCATGGATATTGTGACCGTCGCGGACAAGCTCCTTCGGGATCACCGTATAGCCGCAGCGCACACCGGTAAAGCCCGCCGTCTTTGACAGAGAGCAGAACTCGATCGCGCATTCTCTCGCCCCGTCGATCGCAAAGATCGAGCGCGGACAGTCGTCCTCGATAAACGCCTCATATGCCGCGTCGTACAGGATGACCGCGTCATGCTGATTGGCGTAATCCACCCACGCCTTGAGCTGATCGGCGCTGTACGCCGCGCCGGTGGGATTATTCGGCGAACAAAGATAGATGATATCCGCATGGACGCTATCGTCGGGTATGGGCAGAAAACGATTCTCCCTTGTACCGGGCGCGTAAACGATCTTCCTGCCTGCCATGATGTTCGCGTCGACATAGACGGGATAGACCGGATCGGGCACCATCACGGTGTTGTCGGCGCCGAAAATATCGCCGATATTGCCCGTATCGGACTTTGCGCCGTCGCTGATAAAGACCTCATCTGCTCCGACTGTTACTCCAAAGCCCGCGTAATATCTTGCGACCGCCTCGCGAGCGAAGTCATAACCCTCATACTCGGGATAGCCCTTGAAGGTCTCCTTGACGCCCATCTCGTCGGCGCCGTCCTTCATCGCTCTTACAGCGACCGAAGGCAGCGGGAGCGTCACATCGCCGATGCCGAGCCGGATGAGCTTTTGCTCGGGATGAGCGGCGGCATACGCCGAGGTCTTTTTCGCTATCTCGGCAAAGAGATAGTTCGGGACTAAGTTATCAAAATTTCGGTTGATCTTCATATCGTTTCCTTCCTTGGTCGGGCGAGATTGCAGTCTCAAAATAAGGTTGAGATTGCCACGGCATAAATGCCTCGCAATGACGATTGATTATGTTGAGATCGGACGCGTGCGTCTTTTTCCCGCAATAACGGTTAAAGATATCTGTCGATCACGATCTGAGCCGCCTGTCGCTTGGTGATCCCCGACTCCATCGCCTGTTTTTCGATATACCGGTGCGCGTCGTTTTCGCTCATATCCTCGTTATCTATCAAAAACCATTTTGCTTTGTTGACTATGCGGATCTCCTGCAGCTTATCCTCGGCTTTGCCTGCCTTTTTCTCTACGGATCTGAGCATCTCACGCGCGGAGATCAGGAGCGATACCGCCTGCAATATAGTCTGCTGAGAAGTCGGCTTGCGAATGACGAAAACGCCGTAAGACACGGTTCTCTGTATGATGTCCTCGTACACATCCGAGGGGGCGAAGATGACCGCAAGCGTGCCGATATGCTCGGTCACGTCGATGCACAGGCGCGAGCCGAACTCGTCGCTGAGCGGCGCGTTGACGATCACGAAATCATAGGTCTTTTCCGTCAGAACGCGTCTTGCCTCGCCCGCGTTCGTCACATGATCGGTGTGAAAATTCCTTTCGCGCAGAAGGGAGCTTATCTCTTGCATGAACCTTTCAGACGGCGAGACCACCAACGCCTGATAGCGAACTTGTTCTAAAGTCATATTCTCCCTTCACCTCTTTTCGATCCGTACACGGAAGTACGATCAACGTAAAAAGGCGCTATTCGGGCACAAGCTCCCAAATAAACGCCTTTGTTT
>ONUI01000170.1 GCA_900320995.1 uncultured Eubacteriales bacterium | reverse complement strand
GTCAAGTCCGTGGAAGTGGATGCGATCGCCGTTTTGCCTGAATGACGCGTTGCTGTAATAGATCTGATGGAAGTTTTTCGGATAGATCGTATCCTCCTCATGCTTTGAATGGGGATTTGAGATATGACAGAGCAAAATCCTCGACGCCTTTTCCCTATTCCCCGCCTCATCCGTGACCATGCGTTCGCACCATGTCAGGAGTACGCGCTGATACAGGGTGATGTCGTGATGATCCGGATAATGCGTCGTGATGTGATAACTCAACATCACATCGCAGGACGAAGGATGAGCGCTTGTGTGCATGACCTCGATATTTCCCAAGGAAAAGGACAGAGAGTGGTCCTCGGCGTTCCATACCTCGATCATCTTTTCCCTGCCGTGCAGGAATTGTCCCTCGGCCGGGCCGTACCACAGGGCGTCGTCATCCATCGCTTCGAGGAAGGGCATATAGTCGTTGTCGTAGTATCGCATGATCAGCTCGGCGGAGAGGTCGGCGATATGCTGTTGGTTCACAGGCGGTTCCTCCTTACATCATTACATCTCCATTATACCCCTGTCAAGCGCATATTGCAAGTTGAATTTGCTGATTTACAAGTTATTTTTGAAATCCTATTGACTATTGAAAATGCCGTATTGTATAATGATTTCATAAACAAACCACCCCCTTTACATGACATCAAAGGAGGAACTGACATGAAAAAGAAAACCTTAAAAGTATGCGCTGTCATCCTCGCTCTGTGCGTCCTGCTCGGCGCTCTGCCGCTGAGCGCGGCGACTGCCGAACGGGTCGTGCGCTTTGAACAGGACGGACTGCTTTATTACGGCTCTGAAAGCGGTCTTGCGGTAATCGGCTGCACAGTAAGAGAAATCGGAGAGCATATCAATATCCCCGAGACGGTCACCTATCAGGGCGACGCCTATACCGTCACAGATATCGGCTCCGGGGCGTTCTATGACCTCGGCAGCGGTCTTTCGCTGCAAACTGTGACGATCCCCGCGAGCGTCAGCGTCATCGAGTCTGACGCGTTTAAAAACTGTCAGAAGCTCGAGAGGGTCACGTTTGCCGCCGGCTGCGCACTGACGGAGCTTGCGAGCGAGGTTTTTGCCGAATGCTATTCGCTCAGGAGCGTCAATATTCCCAAGGGGGTCGCGTCCATCGGCGAGAAGGCGTTCTATTACTGCGCACTGACGTCGGTCACGCTGCCGGACAGCTTGTCGGCTGTAGGGGATGAAGCGTTCCGCAACACCCTTCTTACTTCCGTGACGATCCCCGCAGGCGTTGAGAGTATCGGCGCAAGAGCCTTCGACACGTGTTTGATTTTAGATACCGCTCACTTTAATGCGGAAAAAACGCTGAAGAAAGTCGTCTATTACGGGTCAAGAAGCGAGTGGAACACGCTCGTCGACGGGAAGGATATCGGGATCGGAAGCGCCGCGTTATATACCAACGCCACCATCACCTTTGATACGATGGGGCAGGGGACAGCGCCCGACCCCGTGACGATCCGTCCCTTTGTCAGGCCGAGCAGTGTGGTCGGCTCCGAAGGCCCTTATGTGATCGACGGCGAGAAAGCGGTCGAAGCGTGGTATGAGGACGAGGCGCTCACAAAGCCCTTTGATTTTCATGCGCTTCTGACAGAAGACGTTACCGTCTATGCGGATTGGGGCGACCGTAAATACAGCGTAACGGTCAGGACGATCTCGGGCACGACCGTTGATTCAAACCGCTATTCCTTGAATACAGGAGATACCCATCTGTTTTTACCCGGCACAAAGGTAACGGTTTCATTCCCTGTGTTCAACTTTCCCGATCTTTCCGGGGCGCTGCTGGACGGAGTTCGCATGGAAAGCACATTCTTTTCAAACAGCAGTTATCGCTTTACCATGCCCCATCATGACGCTGTGGTGACGATCGTGACCGAAAGCGATCCGACCTATTCCGTCGCCGTGCAGTGCGAACCGGAGCAGGGCGGCAACGCCTTTGTCGGCGTCAGCGGCGGCAAAAGAGTGATAGAGGGCGAGAAGGTGATCCTCGAACAGTGGACGTATGACGGCTATCGCTTCAAGGAGTGGCAGGCGACAGGCGGCGTCACGGTGGATGACGACGGTACCTTCATCATGCCTGCCGAAGAAGTGACCGTCACCGCGGTATTTGAGCCCGAGCACACCGTGATCTGGCTCAACGGCGACGGCAGCCGCCTCGCGAGTGCAGTAACCTACGGCGACGAAGAAGAACCCGTCACCGACCTGATCCCCGAAAAGGCGGATGAGGGCAGCTATACTTATACCTTCGAGCGCTGGGAAGAGGGCGCGGTCAGCGACAACACCAAGACCTATGTTCCTGTTTTCAGCCGTACGCTGAAGAACATTCCCCTCTGGCTCGGCGACACGCAGATCACCGGCGATAACTGCGGCGACATCCCTTCCGTCACCGACGGCAAGGCGAGCTTCGACCCCGAGACCAACACCCTGACGCTGGATCATATTCAACGGATCAGCGGTCAGTATAATGATGCGATCCTGTATTCCGATCTGGACCTCCTCACGATCGAGCTCAAGGGAGAGAACCGCTTCAATTACTTCATCCAGCAAGACAAGCCTGCCTACGACGCGGATTTCAGCCGCGATCTGGGCATCGTCACCGGCGGCGGGATCGTGTTCACCGACGGCGGCAGCGGCAGCCTGTCCCTCGAGGGCTTTGAGCAGTCGATCAGCGCGGACAACTGTCCCGTGACGGTAGAGGGCGGAGCGCTCAGCATCAGCATGGCATGGCGTCATTTTGACTGCGTTGATTATGATGAGACGATCAGGTGCAGCGCGATGAATCTCTGCGGCGGCAGCCTTTCGATCAACGGCTACTACACAGCGAACGGAAATTCGATGGGAATGAGCAGCGGCACTTCCGGCAGCGATGATTCCTATTATGCTGACGGTATCTGCTGTGACAGCTTCCGGATGACCGGCGGAAGCTTCAGCGCCGCCGGCTGTGAGACGGGCGTCGGGACCCATGATATCGTGATCGAGGGCGGAAGGATGGATCTCTCGACACGTTTTAACTCCGGCTTGTACAGCACGGGAGATATCACGATCGGCGGACTTGATACCGATATCAGCATCCGTTCCGATCACAACGACGCCGTATGCGCGGGAGGGTCGCTCATCCTTACGGACGACGTCTGCGTTGCTTCTCCCGAGGGCGCATACATCGCCGTGGGAAGGGTATTCGACGGAAACGGTTTATCCGCAGGCGAAGTCCGTATTGCCACCAGGGTTCACGCCGTTACCATCGTAACGGGCAAGGATGAGATTATTACCGTACCCGTCAGGCGCGGATCGAACTTCTTTGACGCGCTGGACGCGCAGGGCGTTTTTGAAACGCTGTCCGCGATGGATTCCGACGACATCGTCTTCCGCGATCTGGCGACGAAGCCTCTCTCGGAATTTGCCGACCAGGAGGCGTTCAGCGACGACGCGTACGCTCTTTTGAATACGACGGTCACATCCGACATGACCGTGTACGCCTGCTTCTACACCAAGATCAAGCAGGTAACTCTGACAGTCGAAAGACCCGTTGTCGGTACGACGGTCACTATCACAAACGATATCCAAACCCCCTCCCCCGTGCTGACTGCCGAAGAGGGCGCGCATTACTCATTCTATACCGATGTGGACTATCAGTATTCTCAGTGGTACACAAAAGACAACGATGAATACAGACCCTTTGAAGGAGCTTTTGAGGAAGGCGGGACTTATTATGTTGATTGTCTGCTCGCGCCTGACTTCGGCTATTGGATGGATGATGATACCGTTGTGACCGCAAACGGCGCGACGGTGGAGGAAGCAAGCGGCAGAATGTCGCTGAGCGTAACATTATCTGCAAAGGCTGTCTTCCCCGCTATCCTCGGAGACGCAGACGGCGACGGCAATGTTACTGTAATCGATGCAACCTGGATCCA
>ONUI01000263.1 GCA_900320995.1 uncultured Eubacteriales bacterium | reverse complement strand
TACCTGACCGAGCGGATCGCCCATTTCGGTAGCGTCCATATCGTGCTGGACGCAGTCGTCGGAGATCACGATATCGCCGATGCGGATATCGCCCGACAGCGAGCCCGCGATACCGCTGTTGATGATGACGTCGGGATGGTAGACGTCGATCATGATCTGGGTGCTCATGGCGGCGTTGACTTTGCCGATACCGCATTCACAGCACACGACCTCTTTGCCGTAGATCTCACCCTTGTGGTAGGTGATCTTGGCGATGGTGGTCTCTTCTTTGTTTTCCATCAGTTTGACGATGCCCTCGACCTCGATGCCGAGAGCGCAGATAAATCCTAACATATTTTTGTCCTTTCTTTGTCGTAGGGCGGGGGCTTGCTCCCGCCGAAACGCATTATAGTGTTGTGTTTTATTACACAGGTTTTTATATAAAGTAAGAATCAGTGTGGCAGTGATAGGCTGCGGCGGGAGCAAGCCCCCGCCCTACGGATTGGTGGTTATTCCAAGTTTCCTGTCAGCAGCATCGCCGCGCACAGTGCCGCGACGGGTGCTGTCTGGGCGCGTAGGATGCGCTTGCCCAATGTGGCGACCTTCACGCCGTGATCGGTGAGATAATCGATCTCCTCCTGCTCAAAGCCGCCCTCCGATCCTGTGATCAGCGCGAGCGTTTCGAGCTTGCCGCGGATCAGGGAGCCGAGCTTTTCACCGCCGCATTCGTAAAAGACGACGGACATGTCCGTATCCTTGACGATGTCGGGGATATCGCGCAGACTGACGCAGGGGTTGACGCGCGGGATGACGCCGCGGCGTGATTGTGAGGCGGCGTTGTCGGCGATCTTCTGCCACCGGGCGAGCTTTTTGCTCATGCTCTTTTCATCGGGGCGCGAGATGCACCGCGCGCTGAGAAACGGCGTGATCTCACCGGCGCCCAGCTCGACCGCTTTTTGCACTACGTCGTCGATCTTATCGCCCTTCATCAGCGCGATGAACAGATTGACACGCACATCGGGCTCCTGCTCACATTCGGTCGAGCGCAGGATGCGCACGGTCACATTCTCACGCGTGATCTCGGTGATCTCACATTCATGCCGTCTGCCGTCGGGGGTGCAAAGGGTCAGCGCTTCGCCGATCTTCATCCTGAGCGACCGCGCGATATGCGACGCGTCCTCACCCGTGATGGTGTAGTATTCGGTTGTGAGGTCGTCATTCGCGAAAAACCAAGCCATGTTATCTCCGTTGTGCAGTCATTGCGAGGACTCGACATAGATGTCAGCCCGCGGCAATCGCAGCATTCCGTATTTGTAAACAAATTCTAACAAATTTTGATGAGGATTGCAATAGGGGAGAAGAAGGTTTATAATAATGAGGAATTAGTAATTAGGAATGAGGAATTGCGGGAAACGCGTGACCGCGTTTTGATTCCTATATTGTTGAAACGAAACGTTTTATTAAATATATAAAAGGGTGTGGGCGCAGCCCACCATCAATTCCTAATTCCTAACTCCTAATTCCTAATTGTTTCGGAGGTTATGATGAAAACATCTGAATTACTGGAGCTGTTGGCTCAGGATCATATTGACGAGAAGGAGCTGCCCGATCTGTTGGTGGCAGCATTGACTAAGCAGAAAAAGCGCATCGCGACTGCCGAGAGCTGTACCGGCGGCTTGGTATCCGGCGCTCTTACCTCGGTATCGGGCGCGTCCGGCGTATTCGACTGCGGTGTGTGCACCTACGCGAACCATATCAAGCACAAGATCCTCGGCGTGCGTGAGGAAACGCTCTCCACCTACGGCGCGGTATCGGATCGCACCGCCGCCGAGATGGCGCGCGGCGTCCGATTGCTCGCGGGCGCGGATATCGGCATCTCCACCACCGGCATCGCGGGACCCTTGGGCGGTACGATGTACAAGCCCGTCGGCTTGGTCTATATCGGCATCAGCACCGAGCTGGGTCTGCATACCGAAAAGATGCTCCTCGGCGAGAACAACGCCGACCGTGAGCGGATCAGAGAACTCGCCGTCACCGC
>ONUI01000167.1 GCA_900320995.1 uncultured Eubacteriales bacterium | reverse complement strand
GATCACGAACCTGTCCGATGATATCGCGCTGAACCTCGCCGCCAACGGCGTGCGTATCGAAGCGCCGATCCCCGGCAAGGCGGCGGTCGGTATCGAGGTGCCGAACAAGGTCACTTCGATGGTCACGCTCCGCGAGCTGGTCGAAACGGACGAGTTCCGCAATCATAAAAGCAAGCTCAACTGCGTATTGGGCAGAGATATCTCCGGCGAGATCATCACTACCGATCTGGCGAAGATGCCCCACCTGCTGATCGCCGGTACCACCGGTTCCGGTAAGTCGGTCTGCGTCAATGCGCTGTTGATGTCGATCCTCTTCAAGGCGACGCCCGACGAGGTCAAGCTCCTGCTGGTCGACCCGAAGATGGTCGAATTCAGCAAATATAAGGGCATCCCGCATCTCTTGGTACCCGTTGTATCCGACGCGAAAAAGGCGGCGGGCGCGCTCAACTGGGCGGTCTCCGAAATGCTCCAGCGCTACCGCGTTTTTTCGGAATATGACTGCAAGGGCATCGACAGCTTCAATGAGCTGGTCGATAAAAACCTTGCCTACATAGAAGAACAAAAGCAAAAACCCGATTATGATCCCGAGGCGGAGGAACAGCCCTGTCTGGATATCGACGGCTTGAAGGTGCCCACCGAGCACATGTGCCGCATTGTCATCGCCATCGACGAGTTGGCTGACCTGATGATGGCGGCGCCCTCCGAGGTCGAGGAAAGCATCTGCCGTCTGGCACAGATGGCGCGTGCCGCTGGTATGCACCTGATCCTTGCGACCCAGCGTCCTACCGTTAACGTCATCACTGGTCTGATCAAGGCGAATATTCCTTCAAGGATCGCCCTGAAGGTCAGCTCCCAGATCGACTCGCGTACCATCCTCGATACCGGCGGCGCTGAAAAGCTGATCGGTCGAGGCGACCTGCTGTATGCTCCTGTCGGCGCGCCGAAGCCCATCCGTGTCCAGTGCTGCTTCACGCGCGACGATGAGATCGACCGCGTCACCGCCTTCCTCAAAAAATCCCATACTGCCGAGTACAACAAGGAGATCGAGGACAAGATCCGCAAGATCGCCGCGGAGGAGCTCAACGGCAACAAGGGCAAGGATAACGGCGTGACGCCCGGTAACGCGCCCGAGGTCGATTCCATGATGGAGGACGCGATCAAGTTCGTCATCGAAAGCGGACAGGCTTCCACCTCCATGCTCCAGCGCCGGCTCAAGGTCGGTTACGCGAGAGCCGGCAGAATGATCGACGACATGGAGCAGATGGGCATCGTCGGCCCGCACCAGGGCTCCAAGCCCCGCGAGGTGCTGATCACCATGAACGATTGGCTCGAGCGCAACAATATGCTCGGCTCACCGGAGGACGACACCGCCGGTGAGGCAGAGGGAGCATTCGACGACGATGATCCGTGGTGATGAGGAGTTGTCCAAATCTTTGATTTGGTTAACAACTCCCATGCAAGGCTCTCCCAAGAATCGGAGTGGGCATTGAGCCCACGAACGATGATTGGTTGAGAGCTACTGCAGGTGCTTTTTCTCAGAACCATCAACAGTGTCATAATTTGAGCGTTGAATAATAGGAGTAGGGGAGGGGCTTGCTCCTCCCGTAACCTTTCCGTCTATTGTCGCCCAAATGCGAAGCAAATCCCCTGCTTCCGTAGGGATGACCATTGGTCATCCGTAGTATGACGGACGTTTCTTGTATCGAAAGCCCATAGATAGAAAATAAACGTTCTTAAAGCTATACTATACTACAGAATTGATATAACACTATTCGGTTGAGATTGCCACACCTCGTGAACGAGGCTCGCAATGACCGTTTTAAACTTAGGAGGAAATCTTTTGGGAGTATATGAAGAACTGGTAGCCCGCGGCTTGATCGCGCAGGTTACCGATGAAAAAGAAATCAGAGATTTAGTGAACAACGGCAAGGCTGTGTTCTATATCGGCTTCGATCCGACAGCCGACAGCCTGCATGTCGGTCACTTTATGGCGCTGTGCCTGATGAAGCGCTTACAGCTCGCGGGCAATAAGCCGATCGCCCTGATCGGCGGCGGTACCGCGATGATCGGCGATCCGTCCGGCAGAACCGATATGCGCCAGATGATGACCAAGGAGACTATCCAGCATAACTGCGACTGCTTCAAGGAGCAGATGTCCAAGTTCATCGACTTTTCCGACGACAAGGCGATGATGGTCAATAACGCCGATTGGCTGCTCGATCTCAACTACGTCGAGCTGCTCCGTGAGGTCGGCGCGTGCTTCTCGGTCAACAATATGCTGCGCGCAGAGTGCTACAAGCAGCGCATGGAGAAGGGCTTATCCTTCCTCGAATTCAACTACATGATCATGCAGAGCTACGATTTCTACGCTTTGTATCAGAAATACGGCTGCAATATGCAGTTCGGCGGCGACGACCAGTGGAGCAATATGCTCGGCGGTACGGAGCTGATCCGCAAAAAGCTCGGCAAGGACGCTTACGCCATGACCATCAACCTGCTCCTCAACTCAGAGGGCAAGAAGATGGGCAAGACCCAGAAGGGCGCGGTATGGCTCGACGCGAACAAGACCACGCCGTTCGAGTTCTATCAGTACTGGCGCAACGTCGACGACGCCGACGTCATCAAGTGCCTCAAGATGCTGACCTTCCTGCCGCTCGATCAGATCGAAGAGATGGCACAGTGGGAGGGCTCCCAGCTGAACAAGGCGAAAGAGATCTTAGCGTATGAGCTGACCAAAATGATCCACGGTGAGGAAGAGGCGAATAAGGCGCAGGAGGGCGCCAGAGCGCTCTTCGGCGGCGGCGCGAACACCGATAACATGCCGACCACCGAGATCACCGACGATGATTTCACCGACGAGGGCATCTCGATCCTCGATCTGCTGATCAAATGCAACCTGATCCCGAGCAAGGGCGAGGGCAAGCGCCTGATCAAGCAGGGCGGTATCTCGCTGGATGACGAGAAGATCACCGATATGTTCCACATGGTGGGCAAGGACGCTTTCGAGAAGGGTCATGTGATCATCAAAAAGGGCAAGAAGGTCTTCCATAAGGTGACATTGTAAAACAGCCTTCCCCTTGAGGGGAAGGTGGGCAATTCACCGTTAAAGGTGAATTGGTCGGATGAGGTGGAAACGCTTCTGTCCTATGTTGAATACTGATGGAGTGGAAAGGCTTCCACCTCATCCGTCACCGTCAACAGGTTGCCGGAGACACCTTCCCCTCAAGGGGAAGGCTTATCATAGTATTTCATCGGATAATTCCGATAAAGAATAAAAAGGAGTGCAGAACATGAAAAAATTTATGAGCGAATTCAAAGAATTCATCATGCGCGGCAATGTCATGGATTTGGCAGTCGGCGTTATCATCGGCGGCGCGTTCAGCGCGATCGTTACCTCGCTGACCAATGATATCATTTCCCCGATCTTAGGTCTTTTCGGCGGACTTGATTTCTCTCAGCTGGTCGCGAAGGTCGGCGACGTCGAGATCCGATACGGCGCTTTCCTGACCGCTGTCATCAACTTCCTGATCATGGCGCTGATCATCTTCCTGATGGTCAAGGGCATCAACAAGCTGATGACCATCGGCAAGAAGAAGAAGGAAGAGGAAGAAGAGGCGACCACCAAGCTGTGCCCGCACTGCTGTGAAGAGGTCAACATCAACGCGACCAAGTGCCCGCATTGTACCGGTGATATCCCCACTGATGAGGAATAAGGCTTACGTTATATAATGCTTTCAAAAGGCTCCCTTTCCTAAGGGAGCTGTCAGCGACAACTTGTTGACGCTGACTGAGGGTTGATTAGGCTACTCAATAGAATCACTACATAACAAAGCTCCCGAGTCATCACGATTCGGGAGCTTTTATTGTTTCTTGATTGTCATTGCGAGGAAGCCTGCGACCGTGGCAATCTCACAAAACAGCGTACCGCTTTTCCTATTGTCAAACGACATCTATTACAGGGGGATTGCCACGTCGTCAGCTAAACACTGACTCCTCGCAATGACATATAGTTTTTGGATATCACGCCATGATCTTCTTATACAGCTCTTTCAGATCCTCGACGTTAGTCTCTCTGGGATTGCCGGGGCGGCATGCGTCCGCGTAAGCGTCAGCAGCCAGAACCTCCAGATCCTCTGCCTTGACCTTCTCGTTCTTCTCGGGGATACCGACGTCCTTGGAGAGCTGCTTGACCGCGTCGATCGCTGCCTTGCGATACTCTGCCTGTGACATGCCGTCTACGCCCTCTACGCCCATCGCGCGCGCGATCTCAAGGAACTTCTCACCGGTGTATTCCTGGTTGTATTCCATGACGATCGGCAGCATCATCGCGCACGCAACGCCGTGCGGTGTGTCATAATGCGCGCCAAGGGTGTGAGCAATACTGTGCGCGATACCCAAGCCGACGTTGGAGAAGCCCATACCGGCGATGTACTGCGCCAGCGCCATACCTTCTCTGTCCTCGGGCTTGTTCTCGACAGCGCCGCGCAGATGCTTCGCGATCAGGCGGATCGCCTCGAGATGGAACATATCGGTCATCTCCCATGCCGCGGCAGTGGTATAGCCCTCGATAGCGTGAGTCAGCGCGTCCATACCGGTGGAAGCGGTCAGACCCTTAGGCATACTGCTCATCATGTCGGGATCGACAACCGCGATCTCGGGGATGTCATGCTCGTCAACACAGACGAACTTGCGCTCCTTCTGCACATCGGTAATGACGTAGTTGATGGTGACCTCCGCGGCGGTTCCGGCAGTGGTGGGGACTGCGATCGTGGGAACCGCGTGATTCTTGGTGGGCGCAACGCCCTCTAAGGAGCGGACGTCGGCGAACTCGGGATTGGTGATGATCACGCCGATCGCCTTTGCGGTATCCATTGCGGAGCCGCCGCCGATGGCGATGATGGAGTCTGCCTTAGCCGCTTTGAACGCGTCTACGCCTGCCTGTACGTTCTCGATGGTCGGATTAGCCTTGACCTCGGAGAAAACATCATAGGGGAGACCGCATTCGTCTAAAAGCGCAGTGACCTTCTGCGCTACGTTGAATTTGATCAGATCGGGATCGGTGACGATGAGCGTCTTGGTGAAGCCCTTGGTTTTGGCAATAGCGGGAATCTCTGCGATCGCGCCCTTGCCGTGGTAGGAAGTGTTGTTAAGAATGATTCTGTTTGCCATAATTTACCTCCGTAAATAGTTTTGCACTTTTATTATACCGCCGAAAGAAATGAAATTGCAATCATATCGCGTATAGAAAAAAAGTATGAAATTTCGTGAAAAAGGACTAAAGATGGGGGAATAGGGAGGAGTTGAGGTGCTGTCCAAATCTTTGATTTGGCTAACAGCACCCATGCTCGTCGTCGCCCGCTGAACTCAGTAGGCATATCCGGTTGGTATGCCTTGACCTCGTATCGCGGCTTCTCCTTTCCCCATAATCCGGCGGATTATGGGGTCCCCGTTTCTCCCAAGAATCGGAACGGACGATTGAGTCCGTGAACGATGATTGGCTGAGAGCTACTGCGAGGAGTTAGGAGTGAGGAGTGAGGAGTTAGGAGTTTAGGCGTAAATGAAACGTCTATTGTAGGGGACGGCGCCCTCGTCGTCCCATAACCATTCGACAGAGGGAGATTCCCCTGATAGGGGAAATGTCCGCGAAGCGGACAAAAGGGTTGCCGTTCTCGCTTAGAGAAAGGCGTCTCCGCCGAGGAATGCTCCCGCCGAAACCTTTCCGATTGATCTCACCTATACGCGGAGCAGATGAAACCCCTTGTAGGGGAGGGGCTTGCTCCTCCCGATACGCTTCTTCTCAATGCCAACTAACGCGAAGCAAATCCATGCTTCCGTAGGGTACGGCGCTTGGACACGCGTGTCCTCGTCCACAGAATGACGGGCGTTTTTGTTATCGAAAGCGTGAGATAGGGGAGAAACGTTTCTTCCGTGCGGACGAGCATTGCTCGTAGTGTAGCGTTACGGAAACGTATAGCTCCTCAACGCATATTACATCTTGACCAACGCCCTGCCGCGGGTCGTCGAGGGCGCCGACCCCTACAAATCCCGCTGTAATGTCCATTTGTAAGGCGGGGCATTGTTTGGTGAATGGTGAATAGTGAATGGTGAATGGTTGAGGGAGGGCGTCGCCCTCACCCATTGGTAGTTGACGCTGTAACGTTTACTGTAGGGCGGGGGTGCTCCCCGTTGGGGACGAAGTGACAGTGGGAGATTCCCCTGATAGGGGAAATGTCCGCGAAGCGGACAAAAGGGTTGCCGTTCTCGCTTAGAGAAAGGCGTCTCCGCCGAGGAACGCTCCCGCCGAAACCTTTCCGATTGATCTCACCCAAATGCGGAGCAGATGAAACCCCTTAAATACAAAAAAGCGGTACGATTTCTCGTACCGCTTCATTATTTGATTACTGGAAACGTCTGCCGCGAGTGGCTTTCTGCTTCTTCTTTTCGATCACGTAAACGACCGTGAAGGTGATCAGCATGACGACGATCATGATCGCCAGCCAGATCAGGAACTCGAAGTTGGAGCCGTTAGCGCCGCGCTTGAAGGGGGAGGAGTCAGCGACCGCCTCGATGCCCTTGGAGGAAAGCTCGGTGGTGCCTTTCTCAACCTTGGTATCGGGAGCATTGTTGCTCTTGGGGGTGTTGACAGAGCCGGTAGCCGGCTTATTCTCAGTAGTGGTCTTGGGCAGATTCGACTGCGGCTGAACCTCAGCGTTCATAGCGGGCTTATCCGCATCCTGAGTGGTGGTCTGCTCGTCAGCCTTGGGAGCCGCGACAGCACTGTCGGAGAAGAGCTTGTCGTAGGTTGCCTGCTCGACAACGCCGGTCACAGCCAGATCATTGTTGCTCTGGAAGCCCATGACAGCAGTCTCGGTAGAGGTACCGTACTCGCCGTCGGCATTACCGTTGAGATAACCCAAGGTGATCAGACGGCTCTGGATCTTCGCGACATCGTCGCTGTAGTCGCCGTTGCTGAAGAACAGAGAAACGAGTGCTTCTTCTGTCGTGATATCTGCAGGCTGAACGTCAGCCTGAACGCCGGTATCGGCGATCTCTTCCTTCTCGGAAGTGATTTCTTCTTCTTTATCCTCTGCCTTGTCTTCAGCTTTTTCCTCAGCCTTATAAGCGGGAGCATCGTCAGCATAGAGGTATGCTAAATCGGAACCTGCAATACCGTCGACATACAGACCGGCAGCCTCCTGGAAGCGCTTGAACGCGGCCTCCGTGCTGTCGCCGAAGTCGCCGTCAACAGCACCGGTGTAGTAACCTAAGTCAGCCAGTCTCTGCTGCATCTTTTCGACCTCGGAGCCGGTGGAACCCTTCTTCAGGGAAGAGGACTTGGTATCGTCATTCGAAGAGGAAGAGGAGCTAGAGGAAGAGGAGCTTGCACTTGAGCTTGAGGAAGAGGGGGAGCTGGTGGACTTACCGGAAGAAGCGAACACATAGGTTTCGCCGTCGATGGTTCTGGTGGTGTCCGCGAGATACTCGCCGTCTTCATAATAATAGTAGTCGCCGTCAAACTCTACCCAACCGGTGTCGGGGTAGGAGACGCCGGGAACCTTAAAGTACTGGGTCCAGCCGTGGCTCCATACGCTCTCGTAGCATACGCCGTACTCGTCGCCGCGCGCGTCGACTGCCATACCGTCACCGACATAAACGCCGACGTGACCGGGCTGATACAGACCGAGACCGTGAATATTGGGAATGCCGCCGGACATCGAACCACGATAGTCAGAGTTGAATGTCTGCGCGTCGCCTACGCGATAACCGCCCGCGTATGAATAGATCAGACCGGAGCAGTCAACAGCGCCGGGGGTAGAACCGCCGTATACGTAACTCCAGTTGGAGTAGTAAGCGTTCAGCGCCCATTCCGCCAGACCAACGCCTGTGCCGGATGCCGAGGATGAAACCGTACCGACAACAACGACACTCGCGATGACCGCGGCTACCATAATAATTGAGATGATCTTCTTAAACTTCTTCTTCATAAAAACCTCCGTAGTAGTTGATCCGAGAACGTGACTCATGCGCGTTTATTATTATAATAAGGAAAAAACGGCTTGAAATCGGCGTTTTCGGACTCGTCGAGAATCAGTTTTTGAATAACTTGGTAACAAAACTGTCATTATTATACACAAGAATTATTC
>ONUI01000179.1 GCA_900320995.1 uncultured Eubacteriales bacterium | reverse complement strand
CTGCGCGGCGCGATCGTCGAGGCGTTCGACAGGGCGTTTGAGCTCTGTGACGTTATCCTTGCGCCGACCGCTCCCGTGACCGCGTTCAAGAACGGTTATCTTTTCAGTGAAGAGACCGACCAGCTCGAGGCGTATCTCTCGGATATCTGCACCGTACCGGTCAACGCGGCGGGACTGCCGGGCGTATCGATCCCCTGCGGCGTAGACGATGAGGGTCTGCCCATCGGTATGCAGCTCATCGGCAAGAAGTTTGATGAAAAAACCATCCTCAACCTCGCCTATCGGTATGAGCAGAAAGAGGACAAATTTATCGAAACAAAGTGGGGTGTCAAGCTGTGAAATATGAATTAGTAGCGGGCTTAAATTTATCGAAACAAAGTGGGGTGTCAAGCTGTGAAATATGAATTAGTAGCGGGCTTTGAGACCCATGTAGAATTGCAGACGAACACCAAGATCTTCTGTTCCTGTACCACCAAGTTCGGCGGTGACCCCAACACTCACTGCTGTCCCGTATGTATCGGTCTGCCCGGTACACTGCCCAAGCTCAATGAGCGCGTGGTGGAATACGCGATCATGGCGGGACTTGCCACCAACTGTGAGATCGCCGAGATCGCCAAGATGGACAGAAAGAACTACTGCTATCCTGATCTGCCCAAGGCATATCAGATCAGCCAGTATGACAAGCCGCTGTGCGAACATGGATATATTCAGCTTTCCAACGGAAGAAAGATCCGCATCCTGCGCATCCATATTGAGGAGGACGCGGGTAAGCTGATCCACAACCACGGCGATACCTATGTCGATTACAACCGCGGCGGCGTTCCGCTGATCGAGATCGTCACCGAGCCCGATTTCCGCAGTATCGATGAGGCGCGGGAGTATGTCGAAAAGCTCCAGCAGACCATGCGCTATATCGGCGTTTCCGACTGCCGTATGCAGGAGGGTTCCATGCGCTGTGACGTCAACATCTCTGTCCGTCCCGAGGGCAGTGAGAAGCTCGGCACCCGTACCGAGATCAAGAACATGAACTCCATCACCAATATCGCCAAGGCGATGGAATATGAATATGATCGTCAGGTCGATCTGATCGAGAGCGGCGGCGAGGTCGTGCAGGAGACCCTGCGCTATGACGACGCGACCGGTACCACTTCCTCCATGAGATCGAAAGAGGACGCGCATGACTATCGCTATTTCCGTGAGCCTGATCTGGTCACGATCAACGTACCGCGTGAGAGAGTGAAAGAGATCGAGGTGCGCCTCCCGGAGTTGCCTGAGAAGAAATTCGCGCGCTATACCGAGGAGTACGGTATCCCCGAAAAGGACGCGGCACAGCTGACCAAGTACCGCAGTATCTCCGAGTATTTCGATAAAGCGAGCGAGGGACTCCAATCCCCCAAGACCGCGTCGAACTTCATCATCGGACAGATCTTCCGCAGACTGGAGACCGAGGCGGATAAAGAGGCGCTGGACATCAAGACCTCCGCGGAACAGCTGGGCGAGCTTTGCAAGCTGCTCGAGAGCGGTAAGCTCAAGAACAATCTTGCGAAAAAGGCGTTGGATCAGATGCTCGACAGCGGTAAGCCCGTGACCGAATTCGTCAGCGAATCCGATATGGCGGGTCTGGATGACGCGACCCTGACCGAATACTGCAACAACGCGATCAACGCGATGAAGAACGCGGTCGAGGATTACAAGAGCGGTAAGGAAAAGGCGCTGATGGCGGTTCTCGGCAATGTTATGAAGCAGAGCCGCGGTCGTGCGGACGCTCCGTCTGTCATCAAAAAGCTGAAGGAATTGATCGGATAAATCGACTTCGATCCGTAAAATAAGAGATAGTATTGTCGGCGGGATGAGACGCGTGTGTCTGTTCCCGCCGCAACTTTATACTAAATACTAATACTCATTAAAACACTTTAACATTTATTGCGTCATATTCCGTATAGCTGTGTTGGACTCCTTGACATACGTCAGTATGCCTGCGTCGTCCGCCTTGCTCTGCGAAATATCCCGCTAATAAATCTGTTAAAGCTTTTAATGGAATATTAGTATTATCCATCTGAGTGGGGTGTTAAGAAATGTTTTCATCAACTGAGATATTTATGGTGATCGGGCTGCTGCCCGCCGCATTGCTGCTTTTCTATATCTACAAGATGGATCGTATCGAAAAGGAGCCGAAGGGTCTGCTGATCGGACTGTTTTTTCTCGGCGTCGGCGCTACGATCCCGACGATCATCGTTGAAGTGCTGCTGTCGATTCTGAATAACGGGATCTTCTTCGGATCTTTTACGAATGATTATGAGTATCTCGCTGTCGACGGCAGGGTGTATCTGTATGAATTCGTCAACAACTTTTTCGGCATCGCGCTGGTGGAAGAGGGCTTCAAGTGGCTCTTTATGTTCCTGCTCACCCGAAAGAACAAGAACTTCAACTGCCTGTTTGACGGCGTGGTTTACGCGGCGTTCGTCTCACTGGGCTTTGCCGCGGCGGAGAATGTCATGTATGTATTCACGGGCGGCTTGGTCACCGGTATGCTGCGCATGATCACCGCCGTACCCGCGCACTGCGCTTTCTCGGTCGTGATGGGCTATTTCTACGGCAAGTGGTTCATCAGCCGCAACGCCGGCGCGCTGGAAAAAAACCTGTATCAAAACAGAGTGATCGTGACGGCTCCGAGGGGCTTCGGCGCGGGAAAATACCTGCTGCTCAGCCTGATCGTTCCGATGGCGATCCACGGCTTCTATGATTTCTGCTGTACCTTTACCTCATATTCATGGGTGTACTGGTTCCTGCTGTTTTTACTGCTTATCTTTCTGTATATCGTTTGTTTCCGCACCGTTTATGTGCTGTCAAAGAAAGACGCGTACATCACCTATCTCTGCATGGAGAAAGTGCTCGAACGATATCCCGACACGGCAGGCTATCTGTGCAGGATGCCTGAGCATATCGTGTTCTTTATGCCTCAGGTCATCCAGGCGTCGATCATGAACCGTGAGCCTCACGGCGTCAAGATCACGGCTAACAATATGTATTACGCGCATCCGTTGCCTGTCACAAAGCCAAAGCCCGCGCCTCAGCCGGTTTATCCGCAGCCTCAGCCGATGCAGTACGCGCAGCCGGTTAATCGACCTCAGCCTCAGCCGATGCAGTACGCGCAGCCAGTAAATCGACCTCAGGCACAGCCGATACAGTACGCGCAGCCGGTGAATCGTCCTCCGGCACAGCCGGTGAAGTACGCACAGCCGATGAATCGACCTCAGGCACAACCCGTGCAGTACGCGCAGCCGATGAATCGACCTCCGGCACAACCGATGCAGTACACACAGCCGATGAACGGAGCTCAGTCACAGCCCATGCAGTACGCGCAGCCCGGTCCCGCGGCAGGTCAAGCACCTTATACGACCCAGCCGGGTAACCTCGAGCCGGTCGGCGGTTATCGCCGCCTCGGAGGGACACCGACGGTATCGCTTCCCGATCAAAATCAGAATCCGTATCATACACAGCAATAAAAAAAGCCTTCCCCTCGGGGGGGAAGGTGCCGAACAACGAGAGGCGGATGAGGGGCTTACGCTTCTTGTAGATGTTAGATTCAAAGAGAATCAAATGATATTGCTTGGTTGCGGTTTTACGTTATGTCACACCGAGTCAGCGATATAGCAGAAACGTTATCCCCTCATCCGACCTTTTCAGCTCTGATAGAGCTGAAAAGCCCACCTTCCCCCGAGGGGAAGGCTTAAGTTGAAAAGGACTGTTGCATTTGATTGCAACAGTCCTTTCTTCATTCAGTGATTCTTTTTTTGACGTTCGCGTAGGTTTTGTAGGATGGGAGCGCCGACGGGGGAGGAAGCGATATGCTCGATGTCTACCTTTGTGCCGACCGTGGTCATCTCCAGATCCAGCGCGCTTTCCACCGATTGGGCGCAACAGCCCTCGCACAGCGCGATCATCGCCGGTGTGGCGAATACGCGCAGGGAGCCGCTGCCCATCATCAGCGCGGTGTTCTCGTTGGTAACGGCAACGGATTTTTCCCCTTTTATGCCAATCGTTAATTCAGCCATGTTTTACTCCTTTTGCAGTGCCGGCTCAAAGCCTCCCTTTCCTAAGGGAGGTGGCAACGAGCGCAAGCGAAGTTGACGGAGGGTTGTCATATATGTGGCTTTATGATTTCCTGAATGGATGAAAAACATACGTTATATCAACCCTCAGTCACGGAACACAACTGTCCGTGACAGCCCTCCTCAGCGGAGGCAGCAGACCCCTTTGTCCGCTTTGCGGACATTTCCCCTAACAGGGGAATCTCCTTAGGAAAGGGAGCCTTTAGTTGGACTAACGGCACGCGTGCCTTATTCGTACTCGACGACGTTGACCCAGCGCTCGAGGAATTCCTGCTCCTCTTCCTTGCCCTTGACGCTCTGTGTGCAGGCGACGATGGGCATCCAGCGCTGTACATACTGCTTGGCGGTATCGGTCTTTTGACAGAAGAGGTCAAGATACTTTTCCGCGACCTCGTCCATGCCCTTGAGGCAGAACAGCATATAGGTACGCGCGGCGTCAGCGGCGGCGTTGCCCTGTGTGACATGCGACCAGTCGAGGATATAATAGCTCTCGCCCGGCGTGATGATGATGTTGGACGGAGTGAAATCGCCGTGACAGATCTTCTTGTGGTTCTTCATGCTGTCGAGGCGGGTGTGCAGCTCATAGCGGGTAGTCGCGTCAAAGCGGCTGGCGCTGATCTTGCGGTTGAATTTGTCCTTGATTTTGTTGAGCAGGGGTGCTTCTTTGCTGAAGATCTCTTTCTGGATATTGACGAAGAGATCGAGATACTCGTCGAGGTTGTCGGGATTCTCTTCTATCAGTTGAGCGAGCGTCTTGCCGGGGATATACTCGGTGCGGATCGCCCACTTGCCGTCGATCTTGCTGACCTCGAGGAGCTTCGGGACATTCAGCCCCGTCTCT